>NZ_CP020104.1:7905000-7959595 GCF_002056795.1 Spirosoma aerolatum
CCAAGCATTGTTGCAGCATTTATCCTGGCTCGATAAGGCCCTGCAATTAATTCAGCGGCTTTCAAAAAAATACCGGCTCTATGTTCCCACGACATACTTGCCCATGCTTGCTTTGCTTTTAATGCAGCGTCAATAGCTTGTTCGACATGGTATGCCTCGCCTTCGTAGAAGTATCCTAAAATATGTTGATGATCGTGTGGAGGAGAAACCTTTAGTTTATTTTCTGTTCGTACTTCCTGACCACCGATATACATTGGTATATCCGTTTCCTGATTGCGAAAATCCTGCAAAGCCCGTTTAAGTGCTTCTCGCTCTGGTGATCCCTGCCGGTATTCTTTAACTGGCTCGTTGGTCGGTACGGGGATATTAAAAATACCAAAAGACATGGTTACTATAATGACCGGAACGCCGGCCCGATTGGGAGCAAAAGTGATCGAATTTTATCAACTCACCCTTACTCATTGGGTTGTGAAGTGTTTTTCAACAAAGGTATGGATTGACTAAGTTATCCACATATTCAAAATGGTTTTCCACATTTCAATAGTTCCTTTTCGATTCATTGGTCTGATTTTCCGTACTTTGTAGCTTCACTTTGACATGTTTTATGCGCTTTTACAGTACAAACAGTCCCTCAGTGACTGTATCGGTCGAAGAGGCTCTTTTTCATAGTATGCCTGCCGACAAAGGATTATACATGCCAACCCCGTTGCCTCAATTGGGAGCTGGTTATTTTGATGATATTGCGAATCAGTCATTGGCCGATATTGGATTCTCTATCAGTAAAGCCCTTCTGGGTGATGAAATAAGTAAGGCTGATCTGGAAGAGCTAACCCATCAGGCATTCCCGTTCGAAACTCCTGTTGTTGATATAGAACCTGGTAAAATTGGTGTTTTAGAGCTTTTCCATGGCCCTTCGTTAGCATTCAAAGATGTGGGGGCTCGGTATATGGCTGCTCTGATGTCCTATTTTTCTAAGCGAAATGACAAAGAAGTACATATTCTGGTAGCTACCTCTGGCGATACAGGGGGAGCAGTTGCTATGGGTTTTCATAGTGTACCTGGTATTCGGGTTTCTATTTTATACCCCAGTGGCCGTGTTAGTGATTTGCAGGAAAAGCAGTTGACTACTTTGGGGGGCAATGTACAGGCTTTTGAAGTGGATGGTTCATTCGATGATTGTCAGGCCATTGTGAAACAAGCCTTTGTCGACGATGAATTAAATAGCCAACTCGCTTTATCATCTGCTAACTCAATCAACATTTTCCGTCTCATACCCCAAGGATTTTATTATGTAAGTGCTTATGGGCAGGTAAAGAAATCTGGGAAGCCGGTTGTGTTTTCGACACCCAGTGGGAATTTTGGCAATTTGAGTGCTGGTGTGCTGGTTCAACAACTGGGTTTACCAGTTGCCCATTTTGTAGCTGCAACGAATCTTAATCATGTTGTTCCCTCTTATCTGGATTCAGGTTCTTATTTACCCAAAGCCTCAATCGCCACGATCTCCAACGCAATGGATGTTGGGAATCCAAGCAATTTTGTCCGCTTAAATCACTTGTTTGGTGATAGTTATACACGTTTAAAGGAAAATGTTTCAGGCTACTTCTTTGATGATGAACAAACCAGAGCTGGCATGAAACGTATTCACGAATTGTACGATTACACGGCTTGTCCACATACAGCCATCGGTATCATGGGCTTACAGGCCTATTTAAGTGCTTCAGATAAGGATGTGGTCGGTGTGGCCCTAGCTACTGCTCACCCTTCGAAATTTAAACCATTGGTTGAACAAGTGTTGGAATCGCCTGTTGAAGTCCCTGAACGTTTAGCTATTCTGGCGAATCGATTAAAGCACAGTATTCAAATTCCTGCTGACTATGAAGCCTTTAAGGAATCGTTTTTACAAACAGTTGCTTAAACCTTATCAACATAACTTATCCACTTATCCACAAAAAAGCCTGAATATATTGATTCAGGCTTTTTTGTGGATAAGATTCAACAGGCTAATTTACAGTATCTCCTCGTAATATTCTAAATCGTTTGCGTGCTTCAGCTCCATAAATGCTGCCCGGATATTGGGTTAGAACCTTCTGGTAAGCTTCCATAGCTGCCTGTTTGTCCTTCATCCGTTCTTCATAAATTTTTCCCTGCGTAAACATGGCATCATCGCCTAGTATATCGTTTGGATATTTGGCAGTGATTTGTTTAAGGTCTTCGAGTGCTTCGGCATTTTTACCTTGTTTCAAATATGTGTTGGCCCGAAGCCAAAGCACCTCGTCGGCAATGGTATGCTCCGAATACTTAGCCCACATTTTGTTCAAGGCTGCAATAGCTTCATCTGTTTTGTTTTGAAAAAGCATCAGATCAATGTCAGCATATTCGCGCATAGCCGCTTCGGTGCTATCCATTCCTGTGTTGTCTACAATTAACAGACTCAATTGCTCAGCATCGTTGGCAATTTCACGGGACGTAGCAAGTTTAAGGACGTCTAACAAATCTTTGGCGACCGCGAAACTCCCTTTGTAATACTGCAATTTGGCATTTTTCAGTTTTGCTTCGTACCCTAACAACTCTTCTTTCTGCGATTTCTCGACCTGCGAATACAGTAGAGTTGACTCCCATGGCTCTCCTTTCAAGAGGTAGATATCGCCCTTATCCAGCTTGCAACGATCGACAAAGTTTCTATCTGTTTTACCCAGGTCAATAGCCAGATCCAACACCGTTAACGCTGTATCTTTACTGTCAAGGTAGTTACCGTATAGATTAGCCGTACTACGAAGCGCTTCGAGTGTTTTAACATTCGTACCAATTTCCTGAAGCATACGCTGGTAATCGCCAATGAGCTTGCGGATTTCGGTTTTGTCAACAGGATAGGTGTTTTTTACCTGTTCTTCCCGAGCATTGATGACCAACCGACGAGCAAAGGGATATAATTGGCCTTGTGGATACGTTGTTGTTACGTATTCGAACGCTTCGGCTGCAGTCTTGTACTCTTTATTGTTCATAGCCAGCATCCCCAAATCGTAGACTCGGCTACCATTTAGTTTCAGTCGTTTATCAGTCGCTTTTTCCTGCAAAAGTGCCCGACTGAATTTTTGCTTTTGGACAAAGAACCAGATCAAAAGTTCATTATAGGCTAACTCGTTCGGCTCCTGTTGTATTCGAGTATATAAAGCTTTTTCAACAAGGGGCTCTTCCTTTGTATTTAGGTAACCTTGCAGTGCAGCTAGCACAGATTCTTTTTTATCAGCTTGCTTACTCGTCGTTATGATCTCTTCTATCGCTTTTTCTGTTTGCCCAGTTGCCTTGTAGAGGGTCATTAAATCTTCGCTGTAAGCCGTTTGGGCCTTACTGACCTCACGGGCCGTTTCAAGTGCTTTAATCGCCCAGCGTGCTTCTGCGACGTCGTTAAAGGCAGTTGCAATCTTTTCTAGCTTAGTCAATGACGCTTTGCTGGATTGTATAGCAGCCGTGAACTGTGTTTTGGCTAGAGTCGTATCCCCCTGTTGTGTGGCTAATTGACCCGTCAACAGTTCATAATATGCTTTATTAACATCATCACTTCGTTGTTGCTTCCGCAGGTATTTTAACGCATCATCTGTTTTGTTACTTTTTTGTAGACTATATACATAACGCGACAATCGTTCCCACGTGACTTCGGTTTTCAACAATTTGGCATACTCATTCGCTGCCTTGTCGAACTCGCCAGCTTTGTAGTACTCCTCAGCTAATACCCCTCCTCCTTGTCCCCAGGCCAGCCCAACCGACAACAACCATAGGAATGCGATAATGACTTTTGACCTTATTAACATTTTATAAATATTCTTTTTAAATAAACGTTATTATAACCATTAGCTATGTGGATATGTGTACAAATAAGTTGTCCACTATTCAAGATACGCATTGTGGATAAGAATACGATGATATCCACAAGCTTTTCTTTAATTATCCACATATAAGTGACTCATATTTAAGATAATAACATTTTATCCACAATTTGTGTGTGAATCACTTGTGGATTTGTGTATAAGATTTATACACAAATTATACTGGGGAAAGAGTGTGGAATTACTTGTGATATGTTGTAGTTTCTCCACACATTTTGGTGTTTTAAAATAGCCTGTGGATTACTTATCAATTCATCCACACCAGAGTAATGGCTTATAAACAAGTTTTCCACGTTCAAGTTTGGTTTATGCACATAGTTATGCACATAAAATTTTAACTTTTTTAATTTTGAATAGACCTTTTCCTGATTATTAAAAATGGTTCTTTTCAGCAGTATTCAGTTGCAATTATTATGCCTTCTTGAATAGATAGATTAAGCTGGAGTAATTCCCCGTCCGCTTGGCTTCAGCGTTAGAGGCCAGTCCTACCCGAACGCTTTTCAGATAGTCGGTTTTTCCCGTCTGATAACGGGTGCTAAGCATCGCGATGTAGAATGCGTCGAATAGCATAGGCTTTGTAGCAGTTAGCATAAACCCATGCTTCTTAAATAGTGGCGCTATCGTGTTGGGTGTAAAATGGTGCAGGTGTCTTGGAACATCGTAGGCTGCCCAATATTGTTTAAAATATGATGCATCAAACGAGGCTGAATTTGGAACTGCAATCAGTAATGTTCCCTTTGGCGTTATTAATTGATATAACTGATCAAGCGTTTCGGCAAGATTTGGCACGTGCTCAAGTACATGCCAGAGCGTAATTATGTCAGCAGGCTCTACGCCCCGTAAAGCGTTAAGATTTGATTGTATAGGTATTTGTAATTTGTCAATGGCAATCTTTCGGGCGTCACTATCGGGTTCCATCCCAGTAATTTGCCATCCTCCTTCCTGACAACTTTCAAGAAAGGCACCCGTACCACAACCTACATCTATTATATGACCGGGCTTCCCATTAATTTGGTTAATTAGTTGAAGCTTTGATCGCAATGTATACTTCCGTACTACTCTATAGGCCGTATTAATTAAACCACCGCTTTTATCGTTGTGTGAAACATATTGGTTAGACTTATAATAGTTGCCAATCGAATTTCCATCTGGTCGAGGATTGGTCAGGCGGAAAGAGCATTGATGACACTGCTGAATGGTAAAATCCTGATTACTCACCAGGTAATCTTTACAGATTAAAAATGGGGCGAATTGCGTACTGCCGCAGTTCGGGCAATGGTTTACCGTTTCCAATGGAGATAATATAATGCGATTAGAAAAAATATCTGGCCTCTGTTTTCTGTACAGTAAGCAGAGGCCAGATATATATGGATTTATCGGCCCATGTACACGAGCAATATAGAAACGTCAGAAGGACTTACTCCACTAATTCGTGAAGCCTGACCAATTGTTGCAGGACGAAGACGTTTCAACTTTTCTCTTCCTTCGAAAGATAGTGCTTTTAAGCGGTCGTAATCGAAAGCGGAATTGATCGAAAGATTCTCCCATTTATCGAGCTTTTCAGCATTTTGCCTTTCCCGATTGAGGTAGTCTTCGTACTTGATTTCGATAACTGTTTGCTCAATTACCTCCTCCCCCACCCCACTAGGGAATTCTGGAATTAGCTCTAAAACGTGATTAACATCGGACAAATCGATTTCCGGCCGTTTCAATAGTGTATATAAACTGCTTTTTTCTCTTAAAGCAGAACTTCCTTTTGACTCTAACCAGCTATTAATTTCTTCGGGTTTGAGTTTTGTTGTCCGAATCGCATCTGTTAAAGTAGAGACTCCAGTACGTTTGTTTACCATCGTATCGTACCGTTCCTGAGATGCCAACCCAATAGCGTACCCTTTTTCAGTTAAGCGTAAATCGGCATTATCCTGACGTAAAAGTGTACGGTATTCAGCTCTGGAAGTGAACATTCGATAGGGCTCTTCAGTCCCCTTAGTAATCAAATCATCGATAAGTACCCCAATATATCCTTCCGATCTTTTAATGGTAAACTCTGCTTCTTCCGCTACATTTCGATGGGCATTGATGCCAGCCATCAAACCCTGACAAGCTGCCTCCTCATACCCTGTTGTTCCATTTATCTGTCCTGCAAAGAAAAGATTTTTAACTAACTGGGTCTCCAGCGTTGGTCTTAATTGTGTAGGCGGGAAGAAGTCGTACTCAACAGCATAACCTGGACGAAACATACGAACATTTTCAAATCCTGGAATTTTGCGTAAAGCCTTATACTGTACATCCTCTGGCAGAGACGTTGAAAACCCGTTTACATACACTTCTACCGTATCCCAGCCTTCTGGTTCTACAAAGATTTGATGCCTGTCTTTATCCGCAAATCGATTGATTTTATCCTCGACCGATGGGCAGTATCTTGGACCTAATCCTTTTATTCGACCCGTAAACATGGGAGATTTTTCGAAACCAGTTTTTAATTCATCGTGTACGGCTTGATTGGTGTACGTAATCCAGCAACTGCGTTGTTGGGTGAGCGTTGGTGTGTTCGTATAGGAAAATTTACCTGGCTTTTCATCGCCGAGTTGTTCTTCCATCAGGTTGTAGTTCAAGCTTCGGCCATCAACACGGGGCGGTGTCCCTGTTTTCATTCTACCTGACTCAAACCCTAAACTGACTAATTGTTCGGTTAATCCTGTGGCTGCCCGTTCAGCTGTACGTCCACCACCAAATACTTTTTCACCAATAAACATGCGGCCATTCAGGAATGTGCCATTGGTTAGAACCACTCCTTTAGCTTGAAACTCGATACCCAAACTGGTTTTTACACCAGTTACTCGCCCATCTTTTACTATTACTTCATTAACTGTATCCTGCCAGAAGTCGATATTTCTGTTTTCTTCCAGTGCTTTTCGCCATTCCCAAGCAAACAAATTTCGATCGCTTTGGCACCGTGGACTCCACATAGCTGGTCCTTTGGAGCGATTCAGCATTCTGAACTGAATCATGCTTTTGTCGCTGATTATGCCCGACAAACCACCTAGTGCATCAACCTCGCGTACAATTTGCCCTTTAGCAACTCCACCTATTGCTGGATTACAGGACATCTGTGCGATTGTCTGCATATTCATTGTAATCAATAAAACTCGAGAACCCATGGTGGCGGCTGCATTTGCTGCCTCACATCCTGCATGGCCCGCTCCTACTACAATGACATCGTACGAAGAATACATTTTTAACTGATTTTTGAAAAATGTTTCACGTGGAAACTTTTACAAAATTGATGAAAGATTGTGGAAAGAAAAACTTGATGTATATGCAACAAAAAACCGCTGACCTTCGTGCCAGGTCAGCGGTTATAAATACTTGTATAAAGAACTATTTACTTACCTTTTGCAAATATTGATTCGCTTCTTTTTTATAAAATAAATTATAGTTAGGTGTAACTGAACGTAAAACCTCTACTTGCTTTGATTTGTTCTGCAGATTGGTGGAGTCAAAAAATGCAGGTGTACTACGCTTCGTTGACTTTGCCGCTTCAGCCTGACGCTTGGGGTCTTCCTCCTGTTGCTTTAAAGCTTTCTCAGATTCAAGCAAACGAACCATAATTTCTTGCTGACGATTAATTAAATTTTGATTTACACGCTTATTAACCAAATCGGTTTCGGACTCATCCATTTTTTCCATCAAGTCCTTAATCTGCTTTTCTTGCTGTTTACCCACTTCTGTACCCTTTGCATTTTCTTCAAGTTTCTTCAGCATCTGCCGGATCATTGCCTGCTCAGCAGCCATTTGGGAAAGCTCTTCAGATAATCCCCTACCCGTTTTTCCTCCTTTTTGTAATTGTTGCATTTTGCCATTTAGCTGCTGTTGCATCTCGCCTAATCCACTTGGATTTTGTCCTTTTTTGCCTCCTTTTCCTTTTCCGGGCATGGCCATCGCATTCATTTGCTGTTGCATATTTTTCAGCACATCGCTCAACATCAAGGCCAGATTATTGATCGACGTCATGGCAAATTGTTGCTTGGAAGAAGCCATGCTAAGCCGACGCTCACGAAGTTGCTGAACACTTTCATCCATGTAGCCCTTCATATTCGTCAACTCGCGTGTAACAAACGATTGAATCTGCACGACTCGACTGGCTAATGCATTCAAGCTGTCTTCTATAATTTTAGCATCATCCTGGAGCTTTAATTGCTCTTGTGAGAGTTTCGTAACACGGGGATCTTGCAAGCTCATTCCTCGGAAATCTTTCATAACCCTTTCCTGTCCAAACGAAAGTGTAATCAGATTATCGAGGATATTTCTGAGGTCATCCATATTCTCCTGCATCTCCTGCATCTCGGCCGATTGCATGGATTCTTTCATGGATTTACTCATGGCTCGCATGGATTTCGCAGACTTTTGTTGTTTGGAAGCCGCCTGTTTTCCTTGATTACTTTTCATATTTTTAGAGGCATCTTCCATGTCTTTTTCAATCTCTTGCTGCTCTTTTTCGGATGATTCCGGTTTATTTAGATCATCTTTCTCGGCTTGCTTTTCAAGTTCTTTTAACTGCTCCTGTGTGTTTTTAAAATCCTCCTGTGATTTCTCCTGTTGCTTTTGCTGATCCTCAGACGTCTCGTTTTTCTTAGCGTTTTCCTGAGCTTGTTTCTCCAGATTCTCGGCTTGTTTCTCCAGATTCTCGGCAATGTTATTGACCTTCTGCTCAAGCTGCATCTGTTTGAAAAGCTTCAAAGCCCGATCCAGATCGCGCTCCATATTACGCTCCTTTCGGCTTAACTTATCAAGTAAATCAGAAGCTTTTTCATCCTGTTTGCGCTCCAGCAATTGCTTCAGTTGCTCATATAATTGCTTGGATTCTGGATCGAGCAATTCATTGAAAAGCTTTTGAAGCTGTTCCAACTTATCCTGCATTGCCTGATTTTGCTGAGCAAAACGCTGTTGCGTATCGTTCGTTTTTTGGAACTGCTCCTGGAGCTTTTGAATCTCTTTCAAAAGCTCTTCTCTCTTTTGTAGTACGTCCTGCAATTGTTTTTTGTCCTGAAAGTCGGAAGATTTTTTAGTTCGCATCCGGTCTTCCATCTGATTCAGCTCATTCTTAATTGCCTGCGTTTTACTCAAGGCATTGTCAATTTGCTGCTCTGTCTTCTCTGCCGATTTATCAACCTGCTTCTGAATTTCAGCATTCGAAGGCACTACAAAATTGAGTTGATTTGACCGGCTTGATTTTGGCCCATTGACCCCATCGTTGTCCCATACCTGAACGTAATATTCCAACCGATCTTCCTGTCCAAGCTTAAGGCTATCGAGCGACCAATTATAAACGAAGTTCTGAGAAGTGGTCGAATGATTAACGGGAATGTCCTTGACGTAAAGTGGTGAAGGCTGGTTTCCACGGATAATTTTGTAATTAAGCTTCAGTTTTGAGAAGCCATAATCGTCAGATACCAAGCCAGATAGTGCTATATAATTGTAGGTAACGGTGTCCTGAATTCGGTCAACTGAGATTTGCGGATACCGGTCAGGTATTACTTGAACATTATATTGAATTGTGGATGGAGAGGCAACCTGACCGTTTTTTAATGAAACCGTATAGACTGCATTTTGCATCAACCGTCGGTTTAAAACAAACGTGTTGTCATCAACAAGGCGAGCTGGCGTCGGTTTCGGTTCAGTGTTAAAACGTAGCAAAAGAGAGTCAGTATGATCGGCTGCAAATTCCCAATTGACTACTGTTCCCTGAGGCACCAATAAATTTCCAACGTTCGATAATTGCTCGGTAGGCTTATTTAAGTAAGCAGGATAATCGAGCCGAACATTGAAGGATAGAACAGCCGGACGATCGATCAGAGTAACTTTATAAGCTGGCGAATTGAACCCAGCCGCTTCAAGACGAAAATCCAGATCTCGCTGTAGGTTGTCGAAGTTGTAGGTAAACTTATCCCCAGATTGATCGAGCTTAAATCGAGTTCCATTGGCTACCACATAAACGGCCTGTGGAAGGGCATCTCCTGTAAGTTTTACCGTGAGTGGAAAGTCTTCGTTTCGGAAGGCTTTCATCGATTTATTCTGAATGACAAACTGAAAAGGAGCCTCCTCTACAAAGTCTTTATTATAATTAACCAGGCGTATCGATGACTTGGCGAAAAAAGATGGATTTACGATCAGAATCATTAGAATCAATGCCAGGGGCGGAATCGCGTATTTTAGAAACTGGCGGTTCTTACTGATCTCAATAGCATTAGCAAACCGGTTTATCAATAATTGTTGAGAACGTTGATTCAAACTTGCCTGAAGTAAATCACTTTGATCGGTAGAGATACGTTGAAGCTGAAGTGTATTTAGAAGCTTATCCCCTACTTCAGGAAAAAACGTCCCGATCTGGCGAGCTGCTTCGTCATTCGACAATGGTTTATTAAGACCGTAAAGACTCATCAATGGGCGAACAATAAATAAATATAACCCTGCAAAAGCAGTCAGAAGAAAGCTGAAAAATAAAATGGCTCTTCCTGTAGAACTGAAACGGCCAATAAATTCGGCCGTATTAACCAGAAGATAGCCACTGCCAATAAGTGCAATAAAGAACAAACTGCCCTTCACCAACTGATTTTGGAAGTAGCGTTTCTTATACTCATCAATGCGTTGCAGTAGCGTTGTATAGGCGGCTGATGATTGCATACAAATTCAGGTTGAGCAGTTAAACAAATAAGGTTTCGAAATAGTGAATCACGTGCTGCTTCAGAAAAATCTCCTGGGTTAATAAATCTCCATGAGGTATCGGTTTGGCAAGCGTCCATTGTGGCCAGCCATCCTGATCGTATCCTTCCAGGGTGTAGTATCCCGATAGACTTAATACTCGGCAAACGGCAACGTGCATTAAGTCCTGTTTCGCTTCTTTAGAGAAACGTTTGGGGCCAGTACCTAACTCTTGTACACCGATAAGAAAAAGAACGGCATTGAGATCGGCTGGACGCTTCCCAACTACCTGAGCTAACTGATCAAGTAACTGTTCCCAATCTTTATCTATACTTTTTTCTTCGTTGGCGTCCATAAGAACTATTCTTCTCTCTAAATTACAATGTTTTACAATTATTTAACGATGGTTTACAATGTTTCGATTTATCCGTCCGACACTTAATGAGTTTATTGACCTTCTTTTTCCTCAATTATGCTTTGGCTGTGATAAGCCGCTGGAATTCAGTGAAAAAGTGTTGTGTACGCCTTGTCGAATAAATTTGCCCGAAACCGGTCATCACTGTGAACCATACGACCAAAATCTCCTCAATAAGTTTGCCGGAAAAGTACCGATTCAATTTTTAGCCTCTTACCTGTACTTTAATAAAGGAGGCATAGTTCAAAAATTAATTCATGGCATAAAATATAAGGGCTATAAAGAGGCAGCCAAAGAAATAGCCAGTTGGTACGGGCATCAACTAAAATTAGAAAATAGATTTGTTAAGGATATAGACGTAATTCTGGGTGTTCCGTTGCATAAAAGTCGATTGCAGCAACGTGGCTATAATCAGGCCGATTGGATAGCTGATGGACTTGCCGAATCTTTGGGAATTCCTTTTCGCACAGATGTACTTATTCGTCAGCAATTTAAGGCCTCTCAAACGCATAAAAATCGCTTAGAACGCTGGGAAAATGTAAAAACGGTATTTGCAGTGGTTGACAAGGAATCGATCAAAGGAAAGCATGTTTTAGTGGTTGATGATGTGCTTACTACAGGAGCTACGCTTGAAGCCTGTGCACAGGAGCTATTAAAGGCTGGCTGCGGAGCCGTTAGTGTAATTACCCTTGCTGTAGCAGGAAAGTAATCTTCAAAGGCTTTTCTTATTAGCTCAATTTTTGTCAAAAAAAAAACGGCCATCCATTTCTGAATGACCGTTTTTCTACTTGGAGAAGATTACTATTTATTTCGGCCAACACCGATCATGGCGCAACGGAAACCAATCATAGCCGTAGCTGAGTCTTGATCCAAGAAGCGACGCGTACCCGGTGATAACCAGTAGGCTACATCATTCCACGAGCCACCTTTATAAACACGCAGTTTATCGTCGATAAGTGACTGTTTGTTTTTCGTATCATAATTTTTTGCATCATCAACGTATCCATTTCGACGAACCGGGTTCAAGTCATTAACGTCTTGATAAGATAGCGGGCGATATACGTCCATCACCCATTCGTTTACGTTTCCAGCCATGTTATACAGGCCGAAATCGTTGGCTGGATATGCATAAATTTCAGCCGTTATAATCGCACCGTCATTTGACCGCCCGGCGATACCGGCATAGTCACCACGACCGCGTTTAAAGTTAGCCAGCATTTGGCCTTGTTTTCGGCCTTTTTTCGGGTTACGAACCGAAGAACCATCCCAAGGATAAATCCGCTGATTAATTTGATTCTCGTCCATGTATTGCGTGCCTATCAGGGCCTTAGCAGCGTATTCCCACTCTGCTTCGGTTGGAAGGCGATAATCAGGCAGAATAGTACCGCTTTCCAGACTGGGTTTAGCTGGTGCCGTTGAAGTTGCTTCGGCCAGTGCCGCATCATCAGCTTTTTTGGATTTCCGCTTCAGAGAAAAACCGCCCCCCTTCTGCTTGACACTACCTTTTGCCAACTCATTATTGACTGCATTCGACCGCCAGATTGCATAGTCGTTTGCCTGCACCCACGAAACACCAACAACTGGATAATACCGGAAAGCCGGATAACGTAGATATTGTGTTACGTATGAATCGTTGAAAGACAAAGGGTTCGACCAAACGGTAGTATCTGGTAAAGCTGCTTTAACAACTTCTTCCGATGAATCCCGAGAAATCGCGTTTAAGTATTCGAGGTAGTGAACGTTAGCCATTTCTGTTTCGTCCATATAGAACGACTGGATCGACACTGTACGCTCACGGTTATCACGTGTGTTCATCACATCCTCTTCGAGGGCACCCATCGTGAACCGGCCACCTTCAATGAAGACCAGGTTAGGACCAGCCTTTTGGCCTGCAAATTTCTTTACCTGAAAACCATCTTTCTGATTGTAAGCAATTCCCGTCGCCGTACTCTTCTTACCGGGTTGCACACTGGTCGGGTGCTTGGGCTTACAGGATGCCAGGGCTGCCGTTGCCAGCAGCACATAAGCCGCTCGTTGCAGGTGATACTTTTGAATCATTGCTCTATTTGTGTAAAAACGTAGGTGCAAAAATAAGATAAAAGCTGTAAGACATTCGTAGTAAGATGTTTGAGTAACAATATGGATTGTATTTTTCTCAAAAATCTTACTTCTCGTATCAATTAATTGGTCATTGCGCCTAAAATTTCATCCAACTGCTCCACTGAGTATACATCAGTATGGGTAAAAATCGGCCTTCCTTTTAACTCCTTAAGCGAGCATTTGGTAGGGTTTCGCTTTATGTACTCAATTACCTTGCCAAATTGGTCGGATCGGAAGAAGTCATCATTCCCGTTAGAAACGAAGTATCCTTTGAGGATATTATTCTTAATCGTCAGTTTTTCAAGGTATAATTGCTCTGCTTTCCAGCGAACATTGACCATTTTGATCAGATTCTTAACTTCCTCCGGCATTGGGCCGAACCGGTCGATAATTTCTTGCCGAAAGGCCTGAAGTTCTTCATCATTTTGTAGGCTATCCAATCGAGTGTATAACGCCAATCTTTCCGATATATTGGAGACATATCGCTCTGGAATGACCACTTGTAAATCTGTCTCAATAACGGTATCAGGCAAAGAGAGTTTTAAGTCGCCGGGCTTCGTTTCAAACAAGTCTTTAAACTCATTCTCACGGAGTTCCTGAACGGCTTCGTCAAGAACCTTATGATACATTTCGAAGCCAAGATCATTGATAAATCCACTTTGTTCTGCTCCTAGCAAGTTACCAGCACCCCGAATATCGAGATCGCGCATAGCTATTTTAAACCCTTCGCCCAAATCTGAAAAATCTTCCAGCGTTTGGAGTCGTTTGCGGGCATCGGCCGTCAGTACCGACGGTGGCGGAGTTAGGAGATAGCAGAACGCTTTTCGGTTCGATCGCCCTACCCTACCCCGCATCTGGTGCAAATCAGACAAACCAAAATAATGGGCATTGTTGATCAGTATGGTATTGGCGTTCGGAATATCTAAACCTGATTCGATGATATTCGTTGATACCAGTACATCGTAATCACCCTCAATAAACCGAGTCATGATGCGCTCCAGACGGTCGCCATCCATTTGGCCATGAGCCACACCAATGCGTGCTTCGGGTACCAGCCGCATGATCAGATTCCCGATAGATTCGATGTCATTTACTCGGTTATGGACGAAGAAAACCTGCCCCCCGCGCCGAATTTCATAACTAACAGCGTCGCGTATAACCGCTTCATTGTAAGGATGTACTTCTGTCGTAACTGGCTGGCGATTTGGTGGAGGAGTTGCTATAACCGATAAATCACGAGCGCCCATTAAGGAGAAATGGAGCGTCCTTGGAATCGGTGTTGCCGTTAAGGTTAATACATCGACTTCAACCCGCATTTCTTTCAACCGATCTTTGGTTTTTACTCCGAATTTCTGTTCCTCGTCGATGATTAACAAGCCTAAGTCCTTGAATTTGATGTCTTTATTGACGATTCGGTGCGTACCGATTAGAATTCCAATTTCGCCTGAAGCCACTCCTTTTACAATTTCTTTTACCTGGCTAGCAGATCTGAATCGATTGATATAATTGATTTTGACGGGGAAGTCGGCCATACGTTCCGAAAATGTTTTGAAGTGCTGCATAGCCAGAATCGTTGTTGGGACTAGCACAGCCACCTGTTTATTATCAGATACGGCTTTAAAGGCAGCGCGTATAGCTACTTCGGTTTTACCAAAACCTACATCCCCACAAATCAGTCGATCCATTGGATGTGGTCGTTCCATATCGTCTTTTACATCGTTGGTTGCTTTCGCCTGATCGGGTGTATCCTCATATAAAAACGACGATTCAAGCTCAGCTTGTAAGAAACTATCCCGACTATAGGCATAACCAGGAGCTGTTCGGCGTTTGGCATAGAGAGCAATCAGCTCACGGGCAATGTCTTTAACTTGCTTCCTAATTCGTGACTTTTTCTGCTCCCACTCCTGAGATCCCAGTTTACTCATCACGGGTGGACCCCCTTCGCGGCCACTATATTTCGCGATTTTATGTAAGCTGTGGATGCTGACAAGCAGAATATCATTGTCTCGGTAAATTAACCGGATGGCTTCCTGCTCATTACCAGCGTGATCCACTTTTTCTAAGCCGGCAAATCGACCAATGCCGTGATCAACGTGGGTAATATAATCACCGGGTTGTAGGGTTTTTAATTCACGTAATGTAAGCGCCTTTGATTTCGAGAATTTATCCTGAACCCGGTATTTGTAATATCGATCAAATATCTGGTGATCGGTGAAGCAGGCAATTTTCAGTACTTCATCGATATACCCCTCCCGTAACCCAATATTCATGGGTTGAAATTTTACGAAAGGATCGAGTTCTTCAAAAATTGTTCGCAATCGGTCCAACTGTTTGAACGATTCGGCTGCGATGATATTGGTAAATCCCTTCGCCTGATTGTCGGCTAGGGTGTCGATCAGACGTTTAAAATCCTTGTTAAATGAGGGCTGGGGCTTTGATGTATATTGTTGTCGACCTTCTGTTTTGAAATAAAATTTACGGCCAAATTCAACAGTTCGAAAGCGTTTCAACTCATTCAGAAACGATCGGCGGGTTTCAAACAACTCATTCGGGTCCGACACAACCTGAATACCACCACTACCCGCTAAAATGGAATCAAAACTTTGCTCTGCTTTTTCGTAGCAACTCTCAATAATCTCAAGTGCGAATTCAACATCCTTGGCCCATATCGTTGTATCAGGCGGTAGAAAATCGAAAAATGGCTCACGGGTCTCTTCAACTAACTTGGTCTGAATGTTTGGTATAATATTAATGAAGTCAACAGGGTCGGTTGAAAGCTGAGATTCTGGATTGAACTTTCGTATACTTTCTACTTCATTATCGAACAGATCGATTCGATATGGGTATTCACTGGCAAACGAGAATACATCAATTATACCACCACGAACTGAAAACTGGCCCGCTTCATAGACGAAATCCGTTTTTTCAAATTCATACGTTTGGAGAAGTTCAGCAACGAAATGCGTATCCAGTTTCTCTCCTGCCCGAATCGTCAACGTATTGGCTTGAAGGGAGCGTTTGTTGATAACTTTTTCCGACAAGGCTTCTGGATACGTGACTAATACGATGCCTTCTTTTGGAGCAGGATTTAGTTTGTTCAACACTTCTGCCCGCATCAATACGTTGGCATTTTCAATCTCCTCAAACTGGTAAGGCTTTTTATACGACATCGGAAACAGCAATACCTCACGGCTGAGCAGATGCTGAAGGTCGTTGAAAAAGTAGGCTGCCTCATCGCGGTCCGTTGAAATAAATAGATGATTTCCGCTAACTAATTTGTAAATGGCTGAGGCTAAAACAGCGTCTAGACTCCCTGCCAGACCTTTGATTTGAAGGCGCTGAGGCTCGTCGGTTTTCTTATGGCTGAGGGGCTCGGCCAACAACTTAATAAAACTATCTTCGGTATATAGACCGAGTAATTCGTCGGGTTTCAAGCGAATGCAGGTTGTATGTCAAACACGAAAAGCCGCTGGAAGGAATATTCCGGCGGCACAATTAGGTAACAGTAGGTTCGGGAAATTTGTTGCGTTTGCGCGTTATTTCAATTTGGATATTTCCAAGTAATCGATTCCTTCGTGTTCCAGCAGTTTTCGAATACGATCACTGTCTTCAAAAACAAGAATGATTTCCTTTTTATCATCCAGTTCATCTTCCGTCCATTTCCAATCTTCAGCCGTTGCCTCCAATATACTCAACACATTTCTGAGCTTGGCAGGATCTCTTTCTTTACTGATCAGGTCTGCTGTATTGGTAAAGTAAAGAATGATTCGTTCATCCTCTAGCCAGCGCAAATCGTTCAGTGAATCATTCAAATCATCAAGTGAAAATCCGAAGTCTGGAATCTCTAATAGATCAGCAATTTCTTCGTAAAACTGTCGGAGCGTTGTTGCTTTTTTGCCATCGATGTGAGCAATAAAATCGTTGGCGAACCAGGCCTCCAGTTCCTTTTCAGATTGGCTAACCAGGACATTTGGTGTCATGACTTTTTACAAAATATGGGTGTTCAGAAAAGTGATAATTGTTTCACGTGAAACTTGATTATCAGTAACTTGTAATCGTATGTAACCACTTTTTCGCTGGTTACTTACGTGTTTTTAGTAAATTGCTAAAGAAAAAATGCAATTTTCATGCCAACAAAAAACCCTTCAATCAGAAGGGTTTTAAGAAGAAATTAGTTCAACGAAAAAAGTGGGATTCGAGCAGCCACCATATTGTGAAACATCAACTCGGTTATCATCGGGGTCATGTATTTTATCAGCGGAAATTCTGAGATCGACTCCATGACTTCCAGCTCAGAATCGGCTTTGAAAATACACCAGAGCTTTTGTCGATCAATCGAAAGAGAGTACGACAGGAGAAAGCCCTTTTCCATCAGTTCTTCAACTTTGAGCCGCTGGGCGGGAATCCGATTTTGGAAACCTTCATCCATCACAGGCGGAAGATCAAACTCTACCATATATTGGCTCATAGGCAACAGGTGTTAAGTACTGGCCGGAGGTTCTTCTCCAGCTATAAGCAAATTAACGATCTTTAACTCATCTTCGTTAATGGTATGCGGAAAATTTGTATATAATCTAGTTGTGACCTTTGCCCCCATTTGACGAAATACAGAGTCTGACTCCAATACTCGTTCTTTCGGAATATGCGAGTCAGTATCGCTACAGCCCAAAAAAATCGGCGTATTCAATAACGAGCCTTCATACTGCCGAGGGGTATCAGGAGGACCAATAAGGCCACCACTCAACCCGAAAACACCGCCGTATTCAGAAGCGTTCCGTGCCACAAATTCCAGAGCCAGACAAGCCCCCTGCGAAAAGCCTAACCAATAAATCTGAGTAGGTTTGACATTATAATCGGATTGTAGTCTGGCGCGTAAACTGGCCAGTACTTGCAGGGCTGAAGTCAGGTAAGGTTCATTCGCTTCGAAAGGACTTAAGAAGGAATAAGGATACCAAGTATTCCCTTGCGCTTCGGGTGCAACAAAGGCAAAGTCTTTGTCCTCAATATACTGCGAAAGCGAAAGTATATCACGAGCGGACCCGCCCCGACCGTGAACCATAACCATCACTTTTGAGGCTTCTTCAAGAGGGACACCAGCCGTACGGATATTATTAGGATTGTGTAGCATTGTAAGATTCGTTAAGCGTAAAGGTCTACCGCTTCAAATTAATCGTGCTTAACCTGAAGCGGTAGGTCCTAAACTGTAAACAATTACCGAACAATAATCTCTGGCAATTCGGTTATGAGTTTTGCTCGACGAGCTTCATATTGAGGAGGCAGTTTAAGTCCAGTACCTAATTCGGAAATAGGTTCATCAACAGCAAAACCGGGAGGATTAGTAGCTACTTCAAACAGAATACCACCTGGTTCGCGGAAATAAATACTATGGAAGTAATTCCGATCCTGTACGGGGGTAACGTGATAACCTGCCTCAGCCAGTTGTTGTTGAATGATTAACTGAGTCTCGTCTGAATTGGTCGAGAAAGCAACGTGGTGTACCGAACCAGCTCCCTGTAAAGCGTGAACATCTTTCGGAGAATGAAGCACGTCTACGTAGTTGCCAGGCCCACCATCACCTGCTTTAAACCGGAAACGGCCTTCCTCCTCTCCTATCAACGTATGTTGCATAAGATCGGTTAATAAGGCTATGGTCCGGTCGGTCCGTAATTCATTCAAGGTGACGGTGTAAAAACCACGAATAGCAAACTCAGCCGGAATGCGTCCATTATCCCAGCCTGGTCGTTTATCGTCATCGGTAAAGACAAGTTCAATACCCATGCCGTCGAAATCCTCAAATCGAATATACGTTTCGGAGAACCGTTTGTAGGGACCAGCGTAGGGAATGTTTCGTTCATGCAGACGATCCATCCAGAAGCTCAACGAAGCGGTTGGTGCGGAGAAAGCAGTATAGGTTAATTGGCCTACGCCTTTCCGGCCACGGGGTATGCTGCCATACGGAAAGAATGTCAGGATGGTTCCAGGCGAGCCAGTTTCGTTACCATAATATAAGTGGTATACATCGGGGGCATCGAAGTTGACCGTTTTTTTGACCAGCCGAAGGCCAAGTATATCGGTATAGTAATCGACGTTGCGTTGGGTATCGCCAGCTAACGTAGTGACGTGGTGTAGGCCATTGATGAGCGTTTCCATAATCCAGAATTTGAGTTGAAGGGTAAAACCAGTAAGTTCGAATTTAATTGTATCAACATTTAATGTATATACAATGAAAATTTATAAATCGTTCAAAAAAAAATGTCCAGATAAACTACCTGGACATTCATGAGAAAAGAAGAAACTATTATTCGTGGAGAAAAGGATAATCCTTCTGCATGTATACATCTTTGAAGGCTTCTTCGGCGGGTGGATATGGAGACTCTTCTGCAAATTTGACCGATTCATCCACAATACCTTTTATCTTCTGATCAATAGCTGAAAGCTCTTCTTCAGTAGCCAGGCCTTTCTCAAGAATCGTTGCTTTGACCTGCTCGATAGGGTCCCGTTGCTTGTACTCTTCCACTTCATCCTTCGAACGGTATTTCTGAGGATCAGACATCGAGTGTCCACGGTACCGATATGTACGAAACTCAAGAAAGGTTGGGCCTTCGCCAGCACGGGCACGTTCGGCAGCACGGCTCACCGCTTCATGAACGGCTTCAACGCTCATCGCATCAACAGGCTCGGCGGGCATATCATAGGCTTCAGCCAGGGTGTAAAGCTCCGTAACGTTCGATGTACGTGCCACTGAGGTACCCATTGCATACCCGTTGTTTTCAACGACGAAAATGACGGGTATTTTCCAGAGCATGGCCATGTTGAACGCTTCATGCAGAGCGCCTTGCCGAACGGCACCATCACCCATGAATGTGATGCAAAGGTTTTTTGTCTTATTGTACTTCTCGGCAAAACCGATACCAGCACCCATCGGAATCTGGGCACCAACGATACCATGCCCGCCCATAAAATTGACCGACTTATCGAAGATGTGCATCGAGCCGCCTTTGCCTTTCGACGAACCGGTTTGTTTGGCGAATAGCTCGGCCATGACTGCTTTAGGATCGGAACCCAGGGCTAGAGGGATACCATGGTCACGATAGGCAGTTATCCATTTGTCATCTTTGGTTAACGCTGTATAAGAGCCGGAAGAACAGGCTTCCTGACCGATATATAGATGACAGAAGCCCCGAATTTTTTGCTGACCGTAGAGCTGCCCGGCTTTCTCCTCGAACTTCCGTTGCAACTGCATCGATTCATACCAATACATATACCGCTCTTTCGGATGCTGCATTTTTGCTGCTGCCGGAGCCTGACCATTTTTGTTGGGTTTCCCCGCCGGGGTTTTCTCTTTGACGCTTGCCATGAGGAGTATGTTCGATAAAATCGACAATCGCTGGTGATTGGTAATGTCAATTATCCAGACGATGTCAACAGAATAGAGAGTCTGTTTCTACAACAAACCGACTGTATCTTTGTTGCCAATATCAAATTGCTCAATTAAACAAGCAATTGACTGCCGCGAAATTACGCATTATCGCGTTATGCGCTACATCTATGTACCTCGAAAAACTGAGCCTGACCAATTTTAAAAATTACGAAGACGCCCGATACTCATTTGGGAAACAGGTAAATGTAATTGTAGGGCCCAACGGAAGCGGTAAGACCAATCTGCTTGACGCCGTTTATTTTCTGGCGTTGAGCAAAAGCGCTTTTCAGAATCAGGATGCGTTTAGTATCCTGCACGATGCAGATTATTTTATTCTTGACGGCGTTTTTGAAGAACATGAGCATAGTGGTCATCCGAATCGGGTACAAATCACAATCAGCGTGCAGCGAGGCCAGCGAAAGGTGCTGATGGCCAATAAAAAGCCTTATGAACGCTTTAGTGAGCATATTGGCCGTTTTCCCGTCGTGTTGATTGCGCCAAACGATACCGATCTGGTACGGGAGCATAGTGAGGAACGGAGGCAGTTTTTCGATGGTGTGCTTTCGCAGATGGATGCTGATTACTTACAGAATTATTTGATGTATCAGCAGATTCTGAAACAGCGAAACAGTCTGCTCAAACTATTTGCCGACCGAAATCAGGTAGACAACGATATGCTGGACACCTACGATTATCCGCTGCTGGACCTAGGTCAGAAAATACACGATCGTCGAAAACGGTTTGTCGACGAATTCATGCCGGGCTTTCGCGAACACTATGCTTACCTAAGCGATGGCCGGGAGGAAGTGTTCATCGTGTATGAGTCGGAGGTGAGTAACCCTGGATTTGCCGAAGAGTTCCGCCATTTTCGTCGGCGCGATACAGTGTTGCAACGGACAACGATGGGCGTTCATAAAGACGATTATACGTTCCTGATCGAT
This sequence comes from Spirosoma aerolatum, assembly GCF_002056795.1. Taxonomy (NCBI): domain Bacteria; kingdom Pseudomonadati; phylum Bacteroidota; class Cytophagia; order Cytophagales; family Cytophagaceae; genus Spirosoma; species Spirosoma aerolatum. The sequence continues at coordinate 7,926,463 of NZ_CP020104.1, forward strand.
AATGGGAGCGGCCAGCAAGTACCCCTGAAAAAATTCGGATCGCAGGGGCAGCAGAAAACATTTGTGATTGCCCTAAAACTGGCTCAGTTTGATTCACTTGAAGCCGAAAAAGGAGTTAAGCCCATTTTACTGCTGGATGATATCTTCGATAAGCTGGACGACCGACGCATTAGCAAGTTGATTCAGCAGATGGATGAAGGGGCGTTCGGCCAGATCTTCATTACCGACGCCCGCCCAGAGCGTACCCGTGAACTGCTCAACCCCGTACAGGCCGATGTACGTTTCTTCCAGATTGGACAGCGATGAATAATCCGTCAATCAACTAAAATTACAACGTTACTGCTTCTATGTCCCTACCCTACGCTCAGGTAAGTCTAGGCATTGGTTTCTAATTGTGGCAAACCTTTCCAGATTTCGTCGGAGGATTCGGTTGTTTCACTCCGGTTTTTAGGCCGTTCATCATATAACACAAACATAATAAGGAAACCGCGAACTATATTTGAGTTTCCGAAGTTCATCTAGCAAAAGTTCAATTTTTTGATGAAACAACGGATTTTGGCAGAGGCTGAACGGCTCTTCTGGCGGTACGGTATTCGGTCCGTAACGATGGAAGATATAGCAAAACAACTTGGGATTTCTAAAAAGACAATCTACCAGCATTTTACGGATAAAGAGCAGATTTTATCGGAGGTTATCCAGGACAAATTTGGTAGAGATCATAAAGCAATGGCGTGTGTAGCCGTCGAGGCCGAAAATCCAGTGGCTGAGATTATGCACGTTTTAGCGATGATTCAAAAAAACGCGGACCAGGTTAGCCCTAACCTGCTGATCGATATGAAACGGCATTACCCTCAGGCATTTGCGCTATTTAAGCAGTATAAAGAAGGCGAAGTGCTTCGGTCTATTCTTGAAAATATCCAAAAAGGTATTGAACAAGGCCTATATCGATCTGACCTTAATCCTGGCATTTTGGCCCGATTACGGGTGGAGCAGATCGAGTTAGCTTTCAATAACGATATATTTCCATCCAATCAGTATACCATGCAACAAATACAGTATGAGCTCATGCATCACTTCATACGAGGGATGCTGACCGAACAAGGCTTCACCATTTATAATCAGTATGTTAATCAGTACAATCATGAAGTTCACTAATATAAAAACGGCTATGGCGATCTGGTTGCTCACGCTAGTGGGATCTGGAACGTCGATAGCTCAGACTAAGCAGGAGTTTTCGCTGAATGAAGCTATTCAGTTTGCCATTCAGAATAACCTTAACATCAAGAATGCCGGTCTGGACGCACTCAGTTCCGAAGCTCGCATTCAGGAAGTGCGTGGGGTAGCGTTGCCACAGGTTAGCGTAGCAGGTTCTCTTTCCGATAACCTGATTATTCAACGGGTGTTCTTACCTGCGCAGTTCGCGAATCCGAATGCTCCTGCCGATGCTCCTCCGATTGCCGTTCAATTTGGTGTTAACTATTCAAGCAATTTGACCGGTACACTCAACCAGTTACTGTTCGATGCATCGTATCGGCTAGGGTTGAAAGCGGCTGAAACCTATCGGCAACTAGCACAAAAAAACATTAAGGCCTCGAAAATTACTGTGGCTGAACAGGTTGCGAAAGCCTATTATGGTGTGCTGGTAAACGAACAGCAGATAAAGCTGCTCGACCTGAATATTGCGCGGGTTGACACACTATATCAGAATACAGTAGGGCTGAACAAACAGGGGTTTGCCGAAAAAATTGACGTGAGCCGACTCGAAGTACAGGTGAATAACCTGAAAGCCGAGCGACAAAACGTCAAAAATCTGGTCGACCTGAGTTACTACCTGCTCAAGTTCCAGATGGGGCTGGGTATCAACGATAATATTACGCTGACCGAGCAAATACAGGATATTGACCTGGATGCGCTGGAGCGTGACAATATGAAGGGAGTTGCTGAATTCGATTATAATCAACGCATCGAGTTTGCTACGCTCCAGTCGCAAATTCAATTGGCCGATTTGGACCTGCAAAGTATTTCGAAGCTATACTATCCCCGGTTGACGGCGTTTATCAACTATGGCTATAATACAGGTCGTAATAACTTTGGTGATTTGTTTGTGTCGCCCTGGTTTAATTCATCAATAGTAGGTATCAACTTATCGGTTCCTGTGTTCGATGGATTTCAGAAGAAGTACCAAGCGCAACAGAAGCGATTTACACTACAGAAAACGCAGAATAGCGCTCAGTTACTTAAAAATACAATTGATCTGCAAATTCGTCAGTCAAGCATAACGCTTGGTAACAGCCTGCAAACCTTACGCACGCAAAAACGCAATGTTGACTTAGCGCAGGAGGTTGCTCGTGTGGCCAAGATCAAGTATCAGGAAGGCGTCGGGTCGAATATTGAAGTGCTGGATGCGGAGAACTCATACCGTCAGGCGCAAACGAACTACTTCGCTTCACTGTACAACTTCCTGCAAACCAAAGTCGATGCCGACAAAGCCAGTGGTAAACTCTACACTGGAAACTAATGGGGAATCAGGCCCCGAATTTGAAATAAGATGTTAAAACGTTACTAGTCAAAATGAAACCATACTACATCATTGCCCTCGTGAGCCTTCTTGCCGCCTGCTCACAGGAAAAAAAATCAGACCTGCAAAGCAAACACGCGGAACTGGATGAACTGAAGTCGCAACAGACCGAACTAACAACCAAGATAAAATCGCTGGAGGCTGAACTGGCTAAGCTGGAGCCGAAAAAAGCAGAAGAAGGGCGGGTAAAAGAAGTAGCTGTCTCGCCAATAGCTGCCAGCACGTTCCGTCACTTTGTGGAATTGCAGGGTACAATCGACGCCAAGAATAATGTACAGGTGTCGCCAAAATCGGGCGGTGTCGTTACGGCGGTTTATGTGAAAGAAGGCGATTATGTAAAAGCCGGACAGGCCATTGCGAAAGTCGACGATCAGCTTTTGCGGGAGTCGATTGCGGAACTGAAAACCCAACTGACGCTGGCAAATACCATGTACGAAAAGCAGGCTAACCTCTGGAAACAGCAGATTGGCACTGAGATGCAATACTTACAGGCCAAAACCAATAAGGAGTCACTCGAACGCCGTTTGTCTACGCTGAACGCTCAATTGAGCCAGTCGACGGTTACGTCTCCGATTTCGGGAGTTGTCGATCAGGTGGCCGTTAAGATTGGGCAGTCGGCCATGCCGGGTGTTGGGCTGGTTCGGGTAGTCAACCTGTCACAGTTGAAAGCGGTGGCAAAAGTGTCGGATACCTACTCGGGAAGTGTGCGTAAAGGCGATCCCGTTCAGATTGATTTTCCAGATCTGGACAAAAAGCTGAACTCGACCATCTCGTTTGTAGCGACAACGGTTGATCCGGCAACGCGGACCTTTACCATCGAGGCTCCCCTACCCTCCGACAACGCCTTGAAACCCAATATGCTGGCCCGTATCAAAATCAATGATAAAACGCAGGCAAAAGCAATTGTGATTAACCAAAATCTGATTCAGGATACGGAAAAAGGTCAACTGGTTTATGTAGCAGTCAATGAGGGCGGTAAAAAAGTGGCGAAAGCAAAAACGGTGAGAACAGGCCAGTCGTACGGTGGTCAGATTGAGGTGACGCAAGGGTTACAGGCGGGCGATCAGATCGTTACGGCTGGTTATCAGGATTTGGTTGATGGACAACAAATCAGTTTTTAGTCATTAATCGACATTCGTTGTCATAGATTGTCATGTATCGATAACGAGCTAGCGACGATTGAATGCCAACAAATGCCAATCAATGACCATTAATGACCACGATTTATGAAATTTGAACAATATAAAACCCTCGGATTTACCAACTGGTGCGTTGAGAACCGGACGGCTATTTACATCTTCACCTTCCTCATTACGCTGGGTGGGTTGTTTGTGTACAATAATATGCCGAAGGAGCAATTCCCGGATATCAAAGTTCCCCAGGTCTACATCAATACTGTATATGTAGGGACGGCTCCAGCCGATATTGAAAATACGATTAACAAACAGATTGAGAAGCAGTTAAAGTCCATTTCGGGTGTAAAGCGAATTAAATCGAATGCCTTGCAGGACGTGTCGGTTATTCTGGTTGAATTTAACCCGGATGTCGAGTCGTCGGTTGCGTTGCAACGGGTTCGGGATGCTATCGACAAAGCAAAACCTGATTTGCCAAAAGAACTGGATTCGGGACCGACAGCGCAGGACGTCGATTTTTCGGAAATGCCGATCATGAACCTCAACATGGCCGGTAACTTCTCGCTGAAACAACTGAAAGAGTACGCTGAAGACTTGCAGGATGTAATTGAAGGAATGCCCGAAATCCGTCGGGTGGACATCGTCGGAGCGCTGACCCGTGAAATTCAGATCAATGTGGATTTGCCTCGGATGCAGTCGGCAGGTCTGGCGTTTACCGATATTCAGCAGGCTATTCAGGGCGAAAATATCAACGTATCGGGTGGTGAACTCAATGTAGACGGTGTTCGCAGAACGGTACGGGTGAAAGGTGAATTTACGGATGTCGCTCAGATTCAGAACCTCCAGATTCGAACGGCCACTGGCGCTACGGTTCGGCTCGGCGATATTGCCGAAGTGCGGGACAATTTTGAAGAACAACAGGATTTTGCCCGGTTAGATAACAAGTCGGTTGTTACGTTGAACGTCATCAAACGGGCGGGTGCCAACCTGATTTCGGCGGCTGACCGCATTGAAAAAACCATTGAAGAATATAAGGAAACTCGTTTCCCGGAAGGGTTGGACGTAAAAATCACGGCCGATCAGTCGGAACGTACACGTGAAAGTGTGAACGACCTGGTGAACACCGTTGTACTGGGCTTCATCTTCGTTGTATTGGTTCTGATGTTCTTCATGGGCGTTCGGGATGCTATTTTCGTCGGTTTATCCGTGCCGCTTTCGGCACTGGTGGCTTTTGTACTCATGCCGGTTTTAGGGCCTGTAGTCGGCACCTCGTTTACGTTGAACATCATGGTACTGTTCGCGTTCCTGCTAGGCTTGGGACTGGTGGTCGATGACGCCATTGTGGTTATCGAGAACGCACACCGTCTCTTTAATGATCATAAAGACTGGAATATCCGACAAGCTGTAAAAGCCGCAGCTGGAGAGGTATTCGTACCTGTATTGTCCGGTACGCTGACGACCATTGCTCCCTTCTTCCCGCTGCTGTTCTGGCCAGGAATTGTGGGTGAGTTTATGAAGTTCCTGCCGTTGACGCTCATTCTGACTCTGTTTGCCTCTCTGTTTGTGGCTTATGTGATCAACCCGGTGTTTGCCGTTACATTCATGAAACGCCATGAAGACGATCATCATGAGGATAAACAAGGGTTTCAGGAAATTAAGCGCCCACTGATTATCATGACCGTGCTGGCGGGTATCGGGTATGTGATCGACCGGGGTATTGGTAACCTGTTTGTGTTGCTGATTATCCTGTACACCTTCAATCACTATATACTGACGCCACGACTAATCGTGCCTTTCCAGGAAAATCTGCTTCCGAAGCTGAAAAACGGGTATCGGTCGTTAATTTCCTGGATATTGACTGGCTGGCGTCCGGTATTTGCTATTCTCAGTACGTTCGGTCTGCTGATTCTGACCTTTATTATTGTCGGAATTGCCAAGCCCAAAGTACTCTTCTTTCCAAGTGGCGAACCCGATTATATCTACGTCTATAATGTGATGCCCGTAGGTACGGATGCACGCGTGACCGACTCAGTGACGAAGGTGATTGAAAAGCGGGTGTTTAAGATTCTGAAAGAGAACAACGCAACGGATATTGTCAACTCGGTCATCTCGAACGTGGGTAAAAACGCGGGTGATCCAATGAACCCCGACCGTTCGGCCACACCACAAAAGTCGAAAGTTACGGTTGCCTTCAAACCCAATACCGAACGACATGGTATTTCGACGGATTCGCTACTGAACAAAGTACGGTTAGCCATGCGCGGTTTGCCGGGTAGTGAAATCTCGGTCGAGCGGGAGTCGAATGGACCGCCAACGGGTAAACCAATTGCCATCGAGATAGCGGGTGAGGAATTCAGTGAAATGAAGAAACTGGAGAACCTGGTTAAGCAGAAAATTGCTCAGGCCGGTATTCAGGGTATCGACCAGTTGAAATCCGATCTGATTACCAACAAGCCCGAAATTGTTATCGACATCGACCGGGAAAAGGCCGAACGCGAAGGGATTTCATCGGGGCAGATTGCGCTGGCGATTCGGACAGCCTTGTTTGGAACCGAAGTGTCGAAATTCCGGGATGCGAAAGATGAATACCCAATCATGGTTCGTCTGAAACCCGACGATCGTAGCCAGATTGATCGGCTGCTGAGCCTGAACGTAGTGTATCGCGATATGGTGATGGGTGGGCAGCTTCGTCAGGTGCCGATTACGTCGATTGCCAATATTAGCTATTCGACGACGTTCAGCCAGATCAACCGGAAAAATCAGGAGCGGCTTATCACCTTGAGTTCCGATGTAGTTCCGGGTTACAATGCCAACCAGATTGTAGCGCAAATTCAGGAAGTTGTGAAGGAGATCGATGTGCCCAATGGCTACACCGTTAAAATGGGTGGTGAACAGGAAGACCAGCAGGAGTCGATGAACTTCCTGGTATCGGCCTTTGGTATTGCCATGATGCTGATTTACCTGATTATGGCCACTCAGTTCAACTCGGTTGTGAAACCGATGATCATCTTCGTAACCATTCTCTTCTCACTGATTGGGGTGCTGCTTGGTTTCGTCGTCTTCAATAAGGAGTTCTCGATTATCATGTCGGGGGTTGGTATTATTGCGCTGGCCGGTATCGTGGTGAAAAACGGGATTCTGCTGATCGAATTTATCGAAGAGCTGCGTGGGCGGGGCGTTCCGCTGCGGGAAGCTATCATCGAAGCTGGGGGTATCCGTCTAACGCCGGTATTGCTGACCGCTTCGGCGGCTGTACTCGGTCTGATTCCGCTGGCTTTCGGGATTACCGTCGATTTTGTGAGTTTGTTCCGTGACTTCGATCCACACATAGTCATTGGTGGCGATAGCGCCGTGTTCTGGAATATCCTGGCCTGGACCATCATCTTCGGATTAACGTTCTCAACCGCATTGACGCTGGTAGTTGTGCCCTGTATGTACTGGATCAATGAGCGTATTCGGATGAAATGGTTCGGCAAGAAAGATCCCGCCTTAGCCATGCAGGAAGAGCCGGAAGAAGAACTAGTGTAACGATTAAATAAGTAGGTACCAATGTCAACGGGTTTTACTCGTTGACATTGTTTTTTAGACACTAGCCTGATGAGACGAACCCTGCCAGACTTTGGAAAATACCCGATCATTCTGCTCCTGACGAGTAGCCTGATCGCTGCCTGCTCGGGCAAAAAGAGCGCAGATGAAACCGTAGCGAGTACCCCAACATACCGACTGATTCCGGCGAAAAAAGTCCTGTTCAATTCGTTTGTCGATTGTAATATGGCCGAGGTCTGGGTTGGTGATACCTTCCGAATCTTTCCGGGTAAGTACGGCGAAGATCCACTATGGGGCGACGCCCGCGATTTGAAATTTGCCGATGGACAGCATGCCGAAGAAGCGTTTGCCAGTAAAGCGACGGATTTTCACGAACCGCTCATGCCCAAAAATGTGCCGGTGAATACGCCCGGTTTACACGGTGCCGTTTGGTTCGAAACCGTATATCAGGATGCCAAAGATCAATCAGGCCGAACACTGTATGCGGTTTATCATAACGAAAACTATCCCGCTACGCTCCCCTACAATGCAGCAACAGGCGAAGGGTATAACGCTGAAAAATGGCCACAGGGCATAACAGGGCCTACATCGCCAGCCGCCGTGTGCCGAATCGGAATCATGAAATCGATCGATGGCGGCAGGTCGTGGGAAAACAAAGGAATCTTTATTGAAGACCTGCAACCCCGTATGATTCTGAAGCCGCAAAACACCTCGAAAACCTTTGCCGGTGGCGTTGGCGATCCATCAGCCGTAGCGAGTGGGGACTATCTGTACCTTTTTTACGGAGAATATGGCTATCCAGGCCAGTACGGCGAAAAAAGCTATGATCCACATAAAGAATGGAGCGGGCAGTGCGTCAGTATTGCCCGCATTCGGCTACGTGATCTGGATAATCCGGTTGGTAAAGCGCGTCGCTGGGATGGTAAAGGCTTCAATGCTCCCTATAATGGGGTAGGTTCTCCGGTTTTTTCTTTACAAATCCCAATGAATGCAGGAGGTGGGCCTGCTTCATCGCCCAAAGCAGGGTTTCACTGGGGGCCGTCCGTTAGCTGGAATACGTATCTAAACTGTTGGGTCATGCTGATGGCCAAGGCTACCGGCCCATCGTGGGCGGGGAGCAGCATTTACATTTCGTTCAATCCCAACAAGGATTTGGGCGAAGCATTTCAATCGCAGGACTGGACCAAACCGAAGCTTTTGCTCGATAAGCCAGGTTATTTTCTGTGGTATCCATCGCTCCAGCCCATGAATACCCCTGAAGATGTCTCGAACAAAAACACCTGCCTGCGATTAGGAAAGCGGGCCCGCTTGTTCATTAAAAACATAAAACCCGAAAAAAGTGAGTATATGTCTGAGCATATCATTGAATTTGAGAAAGTTGAGTAAGGAAACTCGCCTGGTCAGATAAACTTTACGAATGCTCATTCCGTTAGCCATCTATTAGCTTATTCCTTCATGAACCGTACCTCCTTATTGCTTATTCTCCCTGCCATTCTTCTGCTGATCGACTGGTATGTGTTCCAGGCGGTGAAGACCCTCAGCCGAACCGCAACCGAGAGTACTCAGCGTATTATAACGTTTATCTTCTGGGGATTTACGGCCCTGTCGCTGATGCTCTATGTGGCCATGCAGTTGATCCCCCCCGATTCAATCAGCCGAAACACCCGAACCTTTCTATGGGCAGCTATTGCCATCCCCTATTTTTCGAAGATTTTCGCCATGCTCATTATTTTCATTGATGATATTGGTCGTTTTTTTCGCTGGCTTGTATCACTTTTCTATAAGCCTGAAGTTGGAGAAGCCGTGGTGGATTCGGCTCAAAAAACAATCCCTGACAACGTAAACGGAATTCCTAATGATGCTATCTCCCGCTCTGACTTTCTGATGAAAACGGCATTGGTAGTCGGTACGGTACCGCTGGTTGGGTTTACCTGGGGAATTTTGTCGGGCGCCCATGATTACCGGATTCGCCGGGTTAAACTTCCGTTAAAAAATCTGCCATCCGGTTTCCACGGAATGACCATCGCCCAGATTTCGGATATTCACTCGGGTAGTTTTTTCAATAAAACGGCCGTTCGGGGCGGGGTGGATATGTTGCTGAAACAAAAGCCCGACATGGTATTTTTTACGGGCGATCTGGTGAATAGTCATGCCGAGGAAGTAAATAGCTACATTGATGTATTCGACAAAGTGAAAGCACCGCTAGGTGTGTATTCAACGCTTGGCAACCACGATTACGGCAAATATGTACAGTGGCCGAGCGTTCAGGCTGAGCGGCAAAACGTGATGAACGTAGTAGCCGCTCATAAGCAAATGGGCTGGAACATCATGATGGACGAGCACAAGATTCTGGAACAAAACGGCGATAAAATCGCGCTGATTGGCGTACAGAACCTTGGCTTTGGCCCGGCGGCCTTACGGGCTGGTAATCTGGCAAAGGCCTATCAGGGAACCAGCGAATACCCCGTTAAGCTACTCCTCTCCCACGACCCTACACATTGGGATGCTGAAGTTCGACCTAAATATCCTGATATCGACGTTACGTTCAGTGGGCATACGCATGGGGCTCAGTTTGGTGTTGAGGTGGGCGACGTACGCTGGAGTCCGGCACAGTACTTTTACCGCCAATGGGCCGGACTATACCAGGAAGGTGATCAACGGTTGTATGTGAACCGGGGCTATGGCTATATTGGCTATCCGGGCCGGGTGGGTATTTTGCCTGAAATCACCATTTTCGAGTTAGTAAAAGCCTGATCAATCAAGTAGATACGTGCGAATGACTGGGTGGTTACAGATACCAGGATGTGCGAAGTAAAACGACAATTGGGTAAATTGTAGGCGAAACGTTTACAGTTTACCCAATTGTCGTTATAACCAACCGCCTGATCAACGCGTTACACTAACCAATTAACCATCAAACGCACATGAAAATCATTTTTATTACTGGACTTTCCTTCTTTATGTCTTTGTTTTCCTACCTCACACCTGTGCAGGAAGAGCAAAAAACAATTCCTCTTTGCCATAATACCGATTCGGCAACACCCAATGACATGGCCTTAATGGCAGCCGATCCGGCTTTTCAGAACCTGCATGCCAACCCATTGCCGTTTACCTATGCTGGTGCTGGCGAAATGATTAAGTTCTCGACCCCCGATGGACAGTCGGCAAACGGCTTTTTCCTGAAATCGAAAAAAGCGTCGAATAAATGGCTGCTGGTTTATCAGGAATGGTGGGGATTGAATGACAATATCAAACAACAGGCTGAAGCGTTCTATAACGACTTGAAAGATGTAAACGTACTGGCTGTCGACATGTACGATGGCAAAGTAGCAACCGAACGAGCCGAAGCGGGTAAGCTGATGAGTTCGGCCAGTAAAGAGCGGCTGACGAGCATTCAGAAAGGGGCTATCGCTTATGCCGGTCCAAAAGCAGAGTTTGCCAGTGTGGGCTGGTGCTTTGGCGGTATGCTGTCGTTGCAATCAGCCCTGATGGAAGGTCAGCAGGCAAAAGGCTGTGTGATGTACTACGGTCGCCCGGAGCAGGATGTTGAGAAGCTGAAAACTCTACATACGGATGTATTGGGCATTTTTGGTAGCCGCGACAAAGGCATTACGCCTGAATCGGTAAAGCAGTTTGAGGAAAACATGCAGAAAGCAGGCAAAAAAGTGACGGTCAAGATGTACGATGCCGATCATGGATTTGCTAATCCGAGCAACCCCATTTACGATAAGGAAGCGGCTGCCGATGCGTATAAGCTGTCCCTGGCCTATCTGAAAGATAAACTGAAAGCCTAGTAAGCAATCACCTTACGAAAACCGCGCTGTTGTGTAAAATTAGCCCTTGCAGTAAAAGCCTGACTATCTGATGGTCAGGCTTTTTAATTAAACTTTAACCAATTTTATTCTGTTTACATTAAACGGAACGGTGGTTCATCAGTCTAACTGACAAACCGGGTGAAAACCTACCACTGCGATGAAACTATTAACATGGAGTTCTTTAGTAGCTTGCCTGATAGTAGGGGCGGCTACAGTTTCGTTTGCTCAATATGGCTACGGTCAGGGCTATCCAAATGGCAATGGCTGTAACCCGAACTACCAAAATGGCTATGGCTATGGACAGCCTTATCCGAATGGGGGTTATAATAACGGAGGTTACAATAATGGCTACGGTCCAAACTACCCTAACAACGGCTATTATTCATATGGGAGACCCTATCCAGCGCAACCGCCCGTAGTGGTTGTGCCACCGCGAGTCATAATCGCCCCTCCCCCTCCTCCGGTGGTTATTGCTCCTCCCGTAGTTGTTCGCCCATATTCAAATTATAATTACGGCTATGGGTACAGGCACCAGGGTTGGAGAGGTGGCTACGGTGGCCGTGGCCATCGCTGGTAAATTGAATGAGTACCTCTAACGGGGTATACCCCGTTAGAGCCGTGATTGATGGTTCAACGAATGACGTTAAAAGATATGAAAACCTTAAAAGTAATGCCTTTGCTAGTAGCCAGTTTGCTGGTTGTACTAGTATCTAGTTGCGGCCCTGCTTATGTAAACACAGGGGTTGGTTACGGAGGTTATTATGGCCGTCCGTACTATGGCTACGGGTATCCATATGGTTATTATCGTCCGCCGGTTGTGGTTCGTCCACAAGTTGTCCGCCCTCGTTATTACACCCCTTCTCCCCGGTATTATGGCGGAGGCAGCCCGAACGCTCGACGGGGTTATGGCGGAAGTTACGGTGGAGGCCGGGCACGTGGTCCGCGCTAGTAGCTAACTAACTATCGTTTAAACACAGAGCCAGGTTGAATACAGAGATAAGTTAAGTACCTCTGTGTTTAACCTGGCTCTGTGTTTAAACGATTATACAGGTTTGTAAGGATTGCCTATATACTGTGCGTAATCACCCGATACGATCAGTGGTTTTTCAGTTGTTGGCAGATTATATAGATAAATCCAGCAGTCGATTAATGCATTGTTTACTTCGACAGGAATAACGGCCCGTATAAATTCGGTCGGCTGCTCGAAATCATCGCCAACGCCTTCATAGTAATCCAGATAGGTCAGAATACTCTCTTTCTGATGGCCTATATTGAACACAGTGCCATGAACATACCCCTGGCTGGCTTCGTCGTAAATGGCCCCAGGATAACTGCCCATGTCGAAAGCCTGCCCTCTAAATTTACCTTCGCCAATATAGCGGCCCCGCTGACGTAGATATTGAGCAAAATGATTATCAAAAGGGGAGCGGAGCGTGCCGTAAACGATCAGAAATTCGGGAGTACTAGTCATTCAATAAAAAAAGCTGACGGGACGACGAAAGTAGTTAATTTTGACGTTATTAGATAAAAACAGGGTTGATCAATGAAAAAGTCGCACATACTTTTACTGATGGCTATCACGCTAACGTTCATAGATGTACCTGTTCAGACGCAGGCATCTGCTCGTACTAATTCGTCAGAAGTTTCCATTTTTGGACGTAAACGCAAAGGGTACAAACCCAAACGTGGAGGTCTGTTCAACACCGGACTTTTTCGTAAGAAAAATCCCTGTGGATGCCCGAAGCATTAAGCAATTGTTAAGAAATTGTATTTATATCAGAGATAGGCCCTCAAATGGGCCTTTTTTCGTTTTAAAAGTTGTAAAAATCTGTGTTTCAGCGTAAAATTTCGTACCTTTGCGAAAAAATGACCAGGATTTTTGTGATTTAACTGACTGAATTTGATTAGGCCCTCTTTGAAGGCTGGTAGAAAAATCAAAGTCAGTCAGTTAAATCACAAAAATCCTGGTTCAGACATTGTATGCAATCAATTCGCAATATAGCAATCATCGCCCACGTCGACCACGGCAAAACAACACTCGTCGACAAAATTATTCATGCGTCCAAGCTCTTTCGGGAGAATCAGGAATTTGGCGACCTGATCCTGGACAACAACGATCTGGAGCGCGAGAGGGGAATCACCATTGTCTCGAAAAATGTATCGGTACGGTATAAAGACGTTAAAATCAATATCATCGACACCCCTGGCCACAGCGACTTTGGGGGCGAAGTTGAGCGCGTATTGAAAATGGCCGATGGCGTATGCCTACTGGTCGATGCCTTCGAAGGCGCTATGCCACAAACACGCTTTGTGTTAAGCAAGGCGCTCCATCTGGGTCTCAAACCCATTGTGATCGTTAACAAGGTCGATAAAGAAAACTGTCGTCCTGATGAGGTTCACGAGCAGGTGTTCGACCTGATGTTCAACCTGGGTGCAACCGAAGATCAGTTGGATTTTCCAACCGTTTATGGTTCGTCGAAACAAGGCTGGATGGGTCCCGATTGGCAGAAACCAACCGATAACATTACTTACCTACTCGATACCATTGTGGAGCATATTCCTGCGGCTCCGATCAGTGAAGGTTTACCACAAATGCAGGTTACTTCGCTCGATTATTCGGCTTTCGTAGGTCGGATCGCCATTGGCCGGGTACACCGTGGTACGTTGAAAGAAGGTGCCAGCATGGGGCTTGCAAAATCGGATGGTACGGTAAAACGGGTTCGGATTAAAGAACTACACACATTTGAAGGGCTTGGCAAACAGAAAGTTAGCGAAGTTCAGTGTGGGGATATCTGTGCTGTAACGGGTCTGGAAGATTTCGAAATTGGGGATACCCTGACGGATTATGACAATCCAGAACCACTCAGCCGGATTTCGGTAGATGAGCCGACCATGAACATGCTCTTCACGATTAACAACTCGCCTTTCTTCGGAAAAGAAGGTAAGTTCGTTACCTCGCGTCACCTGCGTGATCGACTCTATAAAGAGATCGAGAAAAATCTTGCCCTGCGTGTTGAAAATACAGATAGTGAAGATCGTTTCCTTGTCTATGGACGGGGTATTCTTCACTTGTCAGTTTTGATTGAAACGATGCGTCGGGAGGGTTATGAATTGCAGGTGGGTCAGCCACAGGTATTGTACAAAGAGGATGAAGATGGCCGTAAATTGGAGCCTATCGAGACCCTGGTTGTTGATGTACCCGAAGAAACTGCCGGTAAGGTGATCGAGTTAGCGACGCAGCGTAAAGGTGAGTTGCTGATTATGGAACCTAAAGGTGACCTACAACACCTTGAATTCGATATCCCATCACGTGGACTGATCGGTCTTCGATCGAACGTTCTGACAGCTACGTATGGTGAAGCGGTTATGAGTCATCGTTTCAAAGAATACCAGGAATATAAAGGCCCAATTCCAGAGCGGATCAACGGTTCGTTAATTTCGATGACGAGTGGTTCAGCTACAGCCTATTCGATTGATAAACTTCAGGATCGGGGTTCGTTCTTTATCGAACCAGGTGATGAAATTTATACAGGTCAGGTAATTGGCGAGCATACTCGCCAGAACGACATTGTTGTTAACGTTACAACGGCAAAGCAATTGACTAATATGCGGGCTTCCGGTTCAGATAACAATGTGAAAATTGCTCCGAAAATTTCGTTCTCTCTTGAAGAGAATATGGAATATATTCAGAAAGATGAATACCTTGAAGTAACGCCAAAGTCGATGCGGATTCGTAAAATCTATCTGGATGAAAACGAACGCAAACGCAATCAGAGCAAATTTGCAATGGCGTAGTTAGCAAGCGTATTGATCAACAAAAATCCCAGATGGATGCCCATCTGGGATTTTTGTTATGACAAAAAACATTCGTTAATGATTATTTGTAAGAGCAGCATCGAGCCGGAAGGCAAACGTTGAAGTTGATTTAAATGGAATTGCCATAGGCTTTGCTGCGGGAGCCGGACTAACCATCATAGCTTTTGCTGATACATACTCTGTTTGTCGGCGTACTTGGAAATATCCTGCGATAAACAGTACCCCACCAATAACTGCAACACTAATCTTTTTCATAACGGCTCTAGCTTCCTCGTAAATTTTAATAGGTATGGATGCAGTTCCAACAGCATTTTGTTGAAATCTGCGTCAATATTACTGGCAAATGCGCAAATACCACCCTGCCTTCTTATTGTGCGGTAAGTATTTTAACCTTAGATTAAGACTCACCAGGCAAATTTAGGTTACTGTTTTGGATGAATAATTTTTGAAAATTTATTTATCCGATCTCTTAGATGTATTCCGAGCAATTTTCATCCAGTTCTAAATATCTAACTTCAGAATAGATGAATTGTTGATCAAATTGATTTTCCAGCATGAAAAATTAAAAACTGAAACCCATGCGGAAGTATAACCGATTGTAAGCTCGTTGTTCGGTTTGGGCCAGAAGCTGTACGCCATCGACAGAAGCGACTTGTTTCGCTTCCTGATGTTTGTACCCTGCACTAATCAGAAAGCCAGTGCCATTGCCCTTATTGATGCGAATACCAACACCAGGACTCAGTAGCCACCCCCCTTTCAGTTCTCGACCATGCGGGTTAGGCCCAGCGATAGCGTAGCCACTTTCCAGGGTATAAAATGGGGTCAACCGCTTGGTATGGTTAAATAAGTCGCCTTGTACGGCTGCTGCGATGGGTAAGAAAGCAGAGTTGTTGAAATAATCTACACCAAACGAAATACCTGTGATCAGTTGAGGGCGTACAATATAGCCCGTAAAGGCATGGATAGTAAGGCCAATCCGATTACCAGCATCCCGAATAGGATAGTAAGAATAATTATAGTTGTTATACGGATTGTAGATCATATCGTAGCCATAATACGGATAGCCAGTCGGTACATCAGGTTTGACCTGACCCATCTGGACGCCCATCTCGACGGTCGTACGCCAGTGGCTGGTTGTTGTGGTTATAGTTTGCCCAATGGCTACCTGAGCTAGCAGACATACCGTCAGGAATGTAACGATTTTCATGGTGGAATAAGGTTAATAGGCTGGCTGGGCGGCAATCTTGCTCAATAAGCGCAGATCAGCCGGGTTGGAGTAATCATACTGGTAGAGGCCGTCTTTGCCAATAGTTAGCAACGTCTTCGAAATAGGTATAACATCAAAGGCATTGACATTCGCAAAGGTTTGCTGCGGTTTCAGATCCAATGGATTAGAGGCATCGAACACCCGAAGCCCTTTACTTCCCTGACAAACGAATAAAGCGGGGTAGTCGATTCCGAGACCATAGGGTGTTTCGAGCGGATAGGTTTTAGCAACACGGGGAGCTGACAAATTGCTGATGTCGACAACATCCAGTACGTCTTGTGTACCGGCAACTCCACAGGTGCTGGTCCCTCGCAAGGTAACATAGGCGTAATTATCATGGACAACTACCGGATCGCAAGAACGTACATGTGAAAAGGCGGCTAACTGTTTGGGCTCGGCAGGGCTTGTAACGTCGTAAATGTACATGCCCGTTGTGGTGCCAATAAACAGACTATTTCGGTAGGGGAAAATCGTTTCGACGTTCCAGTTCAACGTAGCTGATTTTCCCTTTGTGGGTTTGGCCGGGTCCGTAATATCAAATAGTTGTAACGTACTGTTACTAACCACATAAAGCTGGTTATTGGAAATAGCGAATCGGGCCATTGAGCCGCCAACGCCTGTTGTAGGCGTGTTGGTAGTCGGTGCCTTAGAACTGTTGTAAGCACCATCGGCAAATGCCAGGCTTTCATAATATCGACCAAACCAGGCAATGGGGATTAAATAGGGAAGAATATTAAACGAGCCTTCACAATCTGTTTTTACTGTTGTCGTAGCTATTTCTTCGCGCTGATCGTAAATTTTCATGCTCGTTTTATCGTACGACCAATAAGTACGACCGACTAACCCACTCATAAAACCCGTTTCAACCCGATTCACTTCTTTAATAGCCATTGGATTACTGATGTCCAGAGCGACCAGGTCGATATAACTATCGGCATATAGAATATTGTCCCGTACTGCTATATCCACATTACCGGGAATGCTCAGAAACGAAATTGCTTTCGGATTAGCCGGATTGCTATTGTCAAAAACGTGAATTCCTTTTTTGATTTCAACAATAAACAGATACTGATCTTTGACATATAGTTTTCCAGGCTCGACCAGTGGTTGGGGCGCACCCGATGAAACAGCCTGCCGTATGTCGGAAATGGGTAGCTGAATCGAGGTGTATTTTCGGTAAGTTGTTGTCCGCTCACAGTTGTCGGTACAACTGGTCAGAAAGAATAACGGCAGGAGTAATAGAAGTACAGGAGCTTTCATAGAATCATGACTGCTGGATAACTTCATGATTCTTAAGTATGACCAACCGTTGGAATGTAGGGGAAATAAAATTGCCAGGCTGTCCTGATTACGGCCTGGCAATGTTGATCTTACACAAAAAGGGCAAATTATTGTTGTTTGTATTCGTACATGGCACCGTCTGCAATAACGGCTCCCCTTGGAATACGCTCCGATAGATAAAGCTTCATGTCGGCTAGCCGAAAAGATTGCTCGGTAGAATCTTTATTGAAATAGATAATACCCTCTGTACTGCCACCTTTCGGAAAGGATAACGTATAGGTACTGTTTTGAATCGGCAAGCCATTTCTGATCTGTCGATAAGTACCATTTAGCCCATCAAAAGATAAGGTTTCGGAATAACCGGCTTCGGCTGTCGTAACCGTCTTTTGGATCATTGGGTAGGTAATTGTAGCCAATGACTATTCACCGGCTAGCGGTGCAGGAGGATTTACACAACCACATATACGCTTTTCACAGCTAAATACGCCTAAAATCAGTAAAACGATGCAGGATAGGAGTCGACGGTTTTTCATAATCAGTTTTGTTTTTCATAAACCAGTACTCTAGGCTGATCGCCACCATGATAGAGCCGAAGCTGATTCTCGGTTGGCAGTTCATATCGGGCCACTGCCTTCAGGTTTTTAAGATAGCTCTGCTCAAATTGCATGGCTACGGGCGTTCCGGCCTTATAAGTGCTGTTGAGCTGATCAGCCATCATCATACCATCTATGGCAGCAAATAAATTCAGCGTATAGGCATTAACGCCAGCCATCCCACTAGCCTTAAACGATGTAACATCTTGCGGTGGATGCGCTGTGTCCAACGCAAAAATTAATGTCACATCATAAGTCGAGTCAGGTTCTACGAGTTTCCAGGTGCCAATTAGCCCCGCTATTTTTGGGGCCAGTTCCGATTCTGACCGTTTGCATTGCACGTTAGAAATTAATACCAGTAAGCAACTAATTGACAGATAAATAACGCTGAGTATGTGTTTCATTCAATTTAGTTTTTCGAAGATCAGCACATCCGATGTCGAACTGCCGGAATACAGCCGAAGCGTATTAGGGGAGGTCAGTTCGTAACGGGTAGCGGCTTTCAGCTTCGTGTAATAGTTTTGTTCGAACAGCATAGCATCGGGCGAACCAGCCATTTTAGTTGTTGAAATAGCTTTAACGTCGATCGAGCCTGTTGCCGAATTAACCAATAAGGCTGTCGTTACATACGTATTAACGGCGGCATCGCCCGTAAATTTTAGCGAATAGATGCCGGATATAGTACCTCCCGACGGCTGATCGATACCAACTGAAAGGGTGGTCTTGAAGGACGAGACAGGCTTAATCAATCGCCAATCGCCTACTAACAGTTGGGGATCGGTTATTGTTGAAGGACTATTCGGAGCCTGTTCGCAGGCCAAGCATACCATCGTGATAAGCACAGCCAGTATCCCGGTTTTCATGCGTTTGTTTTGGTTGGATCAGCGATTTTACCAACGAACAAGATCGTGCCCGATGTTTTTTCGTGAATGACAAACACGAACGGACGGTCGCATAGCACAGGCAGCGGGGCTGAGGTTACCGAAATACCTCCGGTTGTGACGGCTGCAGCTTCGGTACCTTTTTCATCGACAGCCACATACGTGTTCTGCTTCACAAAACTAAGAGTTAAGCCGCCCTTGGCGTTGATTTTTGTGAAATCAGCCGCGTCTGTAAAGGCAGTAGGCATCCCCAATGTCGACAGGGTTTTATTCAAATTGATCTCATACTGCATCGTAAATTTCGGCAGACCGATGTCGATAGTTCCCGGCGTCATTGCTTTCTGAAGTTGAACCCATTCGTCGTTGTTCAGGCTGTTCACGAGGGCATCGGCCGAGCTGGTTCCGTTGGGAAGCAGTACCGTCATAGCGAATTTATCGGAGCCATAGGGTAGTTCGAAGGCTGTGTAGTTGGATCGGGAAGCTCGGTTCAATTCGGTGTTGAGCCGCATCATCCGCACATTGGTGGTGCCCCCCATTACCAGCTTAAAGGGCATATCGACCGTTTTGCTCGCATCGAATTGTTTTTTCCAGTCGCCTTTAAAGTACAGCGCATTCAGCAGAAACATGACATTGTCCGGCTGAATCTGGTCAAGTACTTTCGGGATTTTTCCATTCGTTTTCTGGCTGGCCCATCCGTTAATTTTGCTCAGGGTTGCCGGATCGTTGAAATCCTGAGCCGATACTTCTGCCTGAAACGATTGTTTGAGCAAATCCTGAAAGGAGTTTTCAACAGCAAACGTATTCCGATACCATACTGAATTGGCAAGTCCCAGCGTCACCTTTGAATCGACGCCCGGCAGGTTTTCCATTAAGTTTTGGTAGGTCTTATTAGCATCAGCCAGCGTTTGGGTATCCAGTTTCAGTGTTTTCTGTATTTCCTGAGCAGTTTGACCATTAGCTCCGTTTAGAATCATACCCAGGGCAATGTGTAAGCTCAGGGGCGAAATAAATACGTTTTTAGCCTGACCTTCTTCAGCAACTACCTGTTTGGTTACATCGAACGCAAACTGAGTGGTCTGGCTGGCAAAAGGAGCCGATACGCGCAACTCATTGGCTGTACTCGTATCTGGACTTAGGCTTGTGTTCTTACAGCCTATGACCGTAAGCAGAACACCGGTTGTTACGGTTGCTAACGTGGAGAAAAGAGTCGTTTTCATGTCGTATTTGTGGTTTAGTTAGCTCAAGCGGGGAATTGCTCATTGGGTGAGCTATCATTTACATTCGTTGAGGGCAACCCGGTGGGTCCGTAATTTATCCACCAGGGCTTCGGAACCTGGAATCGTTTGTCCATACTGGAATGTAACCCGGTGTTTCTGTTCACCAAGTTGTAACTCAACATATTCGGCTCCGCCATCAGCGCAATCCGGGCACCCCAACACAGCAGGTTGTTTGAAAAAGGTAGCCAGATCAACCGTACCCAGCAGGTCATTTAAATCACTCTGGCTAATCGTTGACTGACATGTTTTAGTCGTCAGATTTGATTGAACGCTGTTGGGGCGCTGGGTAAGTGTTAAATTTGTTCCGTTCAATACATAGTCGAAAACGCAGTAGCCTACACACATACCTGCTGAGGTGCCCGTGCGGATAACCAGTCCATCAGCATCCGTCAGCTTTTTAGGAACCAGGCTACTTGTGCAATGGCCAAACAGGAGGATAAATCCAGCTACGAACAGACCCGGTTTCATTGTCAGATTAATTAAAAGTGATAATCGACTCCAAAACTCATCCCGGCCGTATTGGGCTGACTCTGCACCTGAGATTCCGATTGCGTACCTAACCCCAGAGCTGGCTGATACATCCCTGCCACCGAGGCCGACCACTGGCGCGTAGGCCGATACCGGAATCGGGCTCCCATGGCGGCTGCCAGCGATACAGGCCGATAAACACCATCTTTTGCCGTAATTTCCAGTTGGCTATCGACTGTATTGCGGATGAAAATATTGGTGATTATGCCACCCAGTAAGGCCAGACTAAGCTTTTTCTTTGGCCGCAACTGATACCCAACCTGAACCGGCACCTGCATGTACTGATAATCGTTGGTCAATACTTGCCGTATCTGGCCATTATAACTGTTCTGGTAGGCTGAATTAGAGACATTCGCATAATTAGCCTGTGGAACTGCATACGCTAAATCACTCCGGTGAATGCTATTGCGAAGGGCATCGACATACAGATTGCTGGAAGCTGAATTTTGTACAAATCCTGCCGACAAGGAAGCCGATGAAAATTGGGCTGGTGTTTCGAGGGTTGAGCGGCCAGCCAGATACCCAATGCCAGATTCGATTGACCAGCGTTCGGATAGTTGAACACCAGCACCAGCCTGATAGGCTACCGAGAAATTCGGGCTACTGCTCACATTTTGCTGACTCGTTGTTGAAGCCTTTATTGCATCCAGAGAAGCCGAACCCGCCGAAGCAACAGACGCCGACTTTATAGAGACCATCGGATTAAAAGAACCAGGCATAACACTGGCCGAGGCCCAAACATCGCGGGATTTTTGTTTCGATTGCGCGATTTCCGGTTTCAGTTCAGGTTCAGCTGGCCGGAACCAGACAATCCGATGAATCTGACCAAATCCACGTAGGCGTAACGAACGACCGGAGAGTGGCTCAAAGGCGATGGACACAGTCGAATTAGCGGCATCTGCCTGCGTAACAATCGCCTGAGAAGCCACAACTGAGTTTATCGCTGCCTGTGCAGCGGCTGTCGTTACCGACATTCGGGGAGCTGTTCTTGCCTGGGCTAGCTGGCCTGTTTTCATCAGCAACTCCGAACCGACTGAATTAGGCACTCGGGGTTTCGACGCAAGCGTAGCCAGTGCGTTATTCGCTGGATACGGCTTGAACGGAGATAGTTGTTGACGTCCAGATTTGGCCACTGTTTTAGTGCCAGATTCCGTAGTAGTCTTTGAAACAGAAGCTACCGATTCTGGCAATTCAGTCGATGAGTTCGCTAGATCTGTCTGCTCAGCAGCCGTCGGCTCTTTGCTGACTGGCCTATTTGCTGGCCTTGCTGCCTGCTGTGCGATCGCGTTAGGATCATTCCTTTTGTAAGACAGATTATTTGACGGTAATGTCTGAACAGCCCACCAGCCAAGCAGTAGCAAGGCCACAGTAGCTGCAATGCCAGTACTCCATACGAATGGTCGTGACGAAGCCAGGCCTGCTCCCCAAAGTGGGAGTATTTTGGTACTGTCAGGCTCATCTAACCGTCGCTCAATCGCATCCCATACCCGAGGGGGCGGTGTTTCAGCGGCTTCGTCGAATGCCTTTCGCCAAAAATTGTCCGGCATATTTTTTTCTAATTCGTCCATCTTTATTCTGTTCAACGTGGTCGTCCTTCAGCAGGATGGCCATCGGATTGTAGTTTCTGTTGCAATAGGCTTCTGGCGCGGGCAAATTGTGATTTTGATGTTCCTTCAGCTATGTCCAGCATCTCCGCAATTTCGGGATGGGTGTAGCCTTCAATGGCATATAAGTTAAATACGGTTCGGCAACCGGGCGGAAGCTCCTGAATCAGTTGCAGCAGGTACTGGTAATTTAGTGTTGGAAGACTTTCATCGGCCTGTGGCAGCACTGGAGCCAGTTCCTGAACGTCGGTAGTATGCTCCCAGGGTTTTTGTTTTCGTATATGTTTTAAAGCCGTATTGATGACAACCCGTTTCAGCCAGGCTTCCAGAGGGCACTCGAACCGAAAGGAGTCGATATGACGGTAAATCTTTACAAAGGCATCCTGTAATATGTCTTCGGCTTCGTCAGGATCTTTTACATAACGTTTGCATACGACAAACAGCTTCCCGGCAAACCGCTCATAAAGCAGTCGCTGCATACTCCGGTCCTGTCGTCGGCAGCCTTCGACTAGTGCGTAATCATCCTGCATAGCAATGTTGACATCTCTAAGACCACATCGGGGTTGGAACGGTTGGAAGCGTACGTAAAAATTTCTTCTTTCTTGATTCCATTCAATTTTGTCTGTAATTAGTACTCTGATCGTACCTTTGACCTGTTTTTACCTAAACCTTTTTTATGAATCGTCGGGATGCCCTACGTTACACGGCTGGCCTGGGTCTGTCCATGCTTGCTTCTCCAGTTCTGCCACGGCCGATACCTGCTAAAGCTCGCTTCAAAATTGGTGCCTGCGACTGGTCTATCGGGCGAGCCGGTGATATAAATGCTTTTGCAGTAGCCAAACAAATTGGGCTCGATGGCGTTCAGGTAAGCTTAAATACCTCGGCCGATCATGTTCACCTCCGCCAACCGGATAAACAGCGGGCCTATAAAGCGGCTGCTCAGAAAGCGGGCGTGGCCATTAGCGGGCTGGCCATCGGACTGTTGAACGAAATTCCCTACAAATCCGATCCTCGAACGGAGCAATGGGTACAGGATAGCGTCGATGTAGCCGATGCAGTAGGCGTTAAAAACGTTCTACTGGCGTTCTTCAACAATAACGACCTCCGAAATGACCCAAAAGGGATTCAGGTTGTTATTGAGCGGTTGAAAGCGGTGGCCCCAAAGGCTGAAAAAGCTGGTGTCGTTTTAGGTATCGAATCGTGGCTTTCGGCTCCCGAACTCATGGCAATCATCGAAGCCGTTGGGTCACCGGCAATCAAAGTTTATTATGATGTTTGCAACTCATCCGTTCGCGGTTACAATATTTTTGAAGAAATTCGTGATCTGGGTAAAAACCGGATCTGTGAGTTCCATCTGAAAGAAAACGATCACTTGCTTGGTCAGGGTATAGTTGACCTGGCAAAAGTTCGGCAGGAACTGGATGCGATTGGCTATAAAGGCTGGTTGCAACTAGAAGGGGCGGTTCCCAAAGGCCAGCCCATACTTGAAAGTTATATCGAAAACAACAAGACAGTACGATCGCTGTTTAGTTGATGAACCAAAAACATACATGAAAAAGCTGTTTTCGCTGAATCCATTTCCGGTTGTACTAACAACCGTTGGTTTTTTGACGCTGGCCGGTCAGAGCTTTCAGGTAACCAAATCCACTGACGATCTGCTGACTAAGATGCTAGACCCTACAATGGCTTCAGCGGTACTTGCCGATTCGAATACGCTCTACCTCCCCGACGATCTGGAAGCTACCTTATGGGCCGAATCGCCCATGTTCCATAACCCAACGAACATGGACATTGACGCTAAAGGGCGGGTATGGATTACAGAAGCAGTAAACTACCGGAAATTCAACAATAAACCCGAAGACCGGCTCAATCACCCCGATGGCGAACGGATTGTGATTCTGGAAGATAAAGATGGCGATGGGAGGGCCGACGACAGTAAAGTCTTTGTGACCGATCCAGAGCTGGTTTCGCCACTGGGTATCGCTGTAATCGGTAATAAAGTAATTGTATCGGCGGCTCCCAATCTGGTGGCCTACAGCGATGAAGATGGCGACGATAAAGCCGATAAAAAGGAAGTGATGCTTATGGGCTTCGGGGGAATGGACCACGACCACTCGCTTCATGCTGTAGTGGCCGGGCCCGATGGAAAATACTACTTCAATTCCGGCAATGCGGGCCCTCACGTTGTATCGGATATTGATGGCTGGACCTTGCGCTCAGGTAGCATGTATACAGGCGGAACACCCCATAACAAACTGAATCACGGCAATCAGGTCAGCGACGATGGCCGAGTCTGGACGGGCGGGTTGGCGTTACGCATCAACCCCGATGGTTCGAAGCTAAAGGTGATGGCGCATAACTTCCGCAATAATTACGAAACGGCCCTGGATTCATACGGCAATATGTGGCAAAATGACAACGACGATGAGGTGGTCGCCTGCCGCACGAGTTGGCTAATGGAAGGAGGAAATGCCGGATTTTTCAGTGCCGACGGAACCCGGACCTGGAAAGCCGACCAGCGACCCGGCCAGCCGATCCCGGTTGCGCACTGGCATCAGCAGGACCCCGGCGTAATGCCAGTCGGCGATATCACAGGAGCAGGCTCACCAACGGGTATGGTCATGTACGAAGGTGATGAACTTGGGCCTCAATATCGGGGTATGCTGCTCAGCGCCGATGCTGGTCGGAACGTAATATTTGGGTACAGACCAGAGCCGCAGGGGGCAGGTTACAGAATGACGCGGACTGATTTGATCAGCTCTATGCCCGAAGTCGATGCCAATTATAAATGGAATGCAGCCACTACAGACACGCGTAAGTGGTTTCGCCCAAGCGATATAGCCGTTGGCCCTGACGGGGCTCTTTACATTGCCGATTGGTACGACCCGATTGTGGGTGGGCATCAGATGAAAGATCAGAAAGGATATGGCCGCATCTACCGGATCACACCCAAAGGCAAAAGGCTAAGAACGCCTAAACTGGATCTTACTACTACGCAGGGACAGATTACTGCTCTGCTCAGTCCAGCCGTGAATGTCAGAATGCTGGGTTTTGACGCCTTGCGGGCGCAGGGAGAAAAAGTGATTGAACCCGTTAAGGCGCTATTGTCTTCATCGAATCAGTTTCATCGGGCGAGAGCTATTTTCCTATTGGCGCAACTAGGGGCGGAGGGGCAGTTTGAAGTCGAACGTCTTCTGAAAGCCGTTGATGCGCCTGTTCGGCTGGTAGCCTTGCGGGCACTACGAAGCATTACGCCCGAAAACTCAAAATCGATTCCGGCGCTAACGGCTTCGCAACGGGCCTTGCTTCCGCTGCTGGGCAACTTATCGACCGACCGAAGCCCGGCTGTTCGCCGGGAGGTAGCCATTGCGTTGCGCGATGTGCCCTACGACGAGTGTAAGTTCATGCTGCTTAACCTGGTAAAAGGCTATGACGGACAGGATCGCTGGTATCTGGATGCGCTCGGAAAAGCGGCCGACGGAAAAGAAGAAGCCTTGTTTTTCAATATTCGGCAGACTCTGCCCCAAAATCCTGCCGATTGGGATCAGCGAGCTGCCAATCTGGTCTGGGAATTACATCCACCATCAGCCGTACCGTTGTTGAAGAAGCGGGCAGAAAGTGCAACCCTTACGGCCGAAGCGCGCGAACAGGCCATCACGGCCCTGGCCTTCATTAAAACTGAACCGGCCGCCAGAGCGATGGTCGATCTGGCCAAATCGGCGGATAAAGATGTAGCTGCACAGGCTACGTATTGGCTGGAATTCCGAAAAGGGAACGACTGGGCCAAACTGCTGAACTGGGACGAAGTGATACCTGAAAAACCACAGGTATCGGTCGAGGAACAGAAGATGCTGGACAAACGCCAATTGTTGCTGGATGAAAGTCTGTCGGATACCGAAAAACGAAAACTAGTTATTTCAATGTCAAGGAATCCGGAAGGCGCCAAAGTGTTGGTCGGGTTAGCAGCTGATAAAAAACTATCGGACGATCTGATTAAAGCGGCTGGGCCCGGTATTCGGACCAATCGAGATCAGACGGTGCGGACTATGGGCCGTGAATTCTTCCCGTTGAAACCAACCTTGCATCCTACACCATCGACGGCTACGTCGGATGAACCTGCACAGGCAGCCGAGGTGGCGCAGAACAAGCCTGCAGAAACTGAACCTGTCAAAACAGCACCCGTCTCTACTGTTCCGTTACAGGCACAGGCTACCGATCAGAATACGAATACAGAGAAAGTATCGGCTGTGTCAACTGAGACAGATGCCGACTCCCCTGTTGCCAAAGTGGCTATGTTAAGCGGTGATGCTAAAAAAGGGCAAACTGTGTTTAAAACTAGTTGTGCGACTTGCCACAAACACGGCCAGCTGGGAACGGATGTTGGCCCCGAACTCACTCAGATTCACCAGAAATTTGACAGAAACAGCCTGCTGGATGCCATTATGAATCCGAGCGCGGGTATTGCCTTCGGGTATGAGCCCTGGCTGATTACGACTAAAAAAGGTCAAACGTTTTACGGTTTTTTAGTGAGCGATGGCGATCAGTCGGTAGTTATTAAGGGGATTAAAGGCTATAAGCACACCATTCCAACCGACCAGATTTTTTCGCGTCGGCAATACAAAACCAGCCTGATGCCTGACCCAAAAGCCTTGGGACTTAGCGATCAGCAACTGGCTGATTTAGCAGCGTTTTTATTGAAGCAGTAAAACTTCAATCTACTTCACTTCATAGCCTAGCTTTTTCAGTTGTGAAGAAGTGAGGTTGAGGACGTTGACATCCAGCTTGATAGGAGAGAGGGGCGTATCGGTCGAGTCGGTTTTAACGGCTACGATAGCATCCACAACGTCCATCCCCTTAAAGACCTGGCCAAACACTGTGAACTTATCGTCGAGACGGTGTTCGCCTTTTTTGTTTTGCACAATGTAGAACTGACAACCAGCCGAGAGTTTTTCAGGGTTGTTGTCACGTCCGGCCCCAACGGCCCCATAAATATGCCGGATGGCCGGTCTGAACTCAGGTTTCAGCAGGTAGGGTGAATCGGCAAAGCCAGCCGGTGTATCAGGACAACCACCCTGCGCTACAAAATTGTTGATAACACGGTTGAACGTAAGCGTATCCCAGTAGTTCTGATTCGCCAGCTTGATGAAACTTGCTTTATGGTTTGGCGTCTCATCATATAACCAGAAAAGAATCTCGCCCATATTCGTTTTGATCTGACCAACCGGATAGGTTTTCTCCTTAATAGGAGGCCCTGAAAATGAGACGAGATAAGTCAGCAGGAGTAAGAGTGGTGCCATCGAATGGAAAGTTCATGATCGGGTGAAGCTAAAGATACCTATTAAACCATTTCCTGCAAACCTGAATCATAGTACCAGACGTTGTGGAAAAGCAGAATAGCTTTCATCTATCCCAACAACCTACATTCATCAGAAACCATGCACGCGTACCTATCAGTTTTTTATATTCTTATTGCCATGGCCGCCACAGCGCAAAATCGCCTGCCCGACTACACCCGCGACTGGAAACGAGCCGATTCGCTGGCAAGCAAGGGGTTGCCTAAATCGGCTCTGGAGATTGCCAACCGTATTTATAAAGAAGCTAAAGCGCAGAAGAACTACCAGCAGGTAGTGAAAGCATCGATAGCACGAACCGTTTTTCGGAGTTTCTCGGATGAAGATGCTTACAAAGAGATCATACACGCACTTGAGAGCGATATTGCTGATGTTCCTGAACCGGGTAAATCGGTTCTACAATCGGTTCGGGCAGGGATTTACTGGCAGTATTTCCAGCAAAATCGCTATAAATTCTACAATCGGACAACGGTCAATACAGGGAATTCATCGTCAACTTCGTCGGGGGCGAACGATGATTTTACCTCCTGGGATGCCCGGCAACTGGTCGATGTGATCACGAAGGCGTATCTGGCGTCGGTGCAACCCCACGAACTGTTGCAGAAAACCCCCATTACAGCCTACGAAGCCCTGCTGGAAAAAGGGGATGCCGATGCCCGACCGCTTCGCCCTACCTTGTATGACCTCCTGGCACACCGTGCCCTTGAGTTTTTTCAGAACACAGAGCCGGATTTACTAAAACCCGTTTTTCGCTTCGAACTGGATCAGCCTTCTTTTCTGGCTGGACCAGAGGTATTTACAAAGCTTACCATCCAAAGTCTGGACTCGTTGTCGGGGCGTTATCAGGCCTTACATATTTATCAGCAATTGCTCGCGTTTCACCTGGTCGATGCCAATCCGAATGCGCTGGCCGATGCCGATGTTCTGCGGCTGGCCTTTGTGCATCGCTATAGTGTTGTGCCTGAGCGAGATTCGCTCTATCGGCAAACGCTCGAAAAGCAGATAGCCCGGTATAAAAACAGTGCTGCCGAAGCTGTATATGCCTATCAGTTCGCAGAATTTCTGGCGAATCATGGGGTTGTCAATCCGTTGTATGAGGGCGGTGGGTTGGGCGATAAGCCAGTGCAACCTAATAAATGGAATGCCAAACAAGCTGCCGACATCTGTCGGGATATTCGTAAACGTTTTCCACAAACACGAGCCGCTAAACAGGCCGATCAATTGCTGAGTCGGTTGGTCAGCTCCAACTATTCGGTACAGGTAGAGCAGGTAAATGTTCCGAATCAGCCGTTTCGGGCGCTCGTCAATTATCAGAATGTCAATAAACTTCTGTATCGGATTATCCGGTTGTCGGTGTCGGAGTTGCAGAATTATCGGGACTTGTATCGAAACGACGATCAACTGAAGAAACTCTATACGGCCTGGCAAAAACGTCCCGTTGTCACTGAATATACGATCAGCCTGCCCGACGATGGCGACCTAAACAGCCATGCCATCGAAATGCCAATTATGGGCTTGCCGACGGGGCATTATATGCTACTGGCAACCAACGATAGTAAGTTTCAGGACAAAATCGAGTCAGTTCAGTATGCTGCTTTCTCGGTCTCAACGCTTGGCTATATCGCTCAGCCCGTTAATGAGGAAAAACGGCTTCAGAAGATAGTTGTCACCAATCGACTGACCGGGCAGCCACTAGCTGATGTACAGGTAAGCGTTGTCGGAGAGAATTCGCCTGCCCCCATTCCAGGGCGTCATCCGTCAAAAACGAATGCCAATGGTTGGGTGGAAATGGTGCCAGGCGCTCAATCTCAGCAGAATAACTTTTATTACCTGATCGCATCGGGCAACGACACACTGCTATCGGAGCGGCAATATTATTATCGATATGCGTATGAGCGAAACGAGCCGAAAGCCCAAACCTATACGCAATTCTTTACCGATCGGGCCATCTACCGACCGGGCCAGCCCATTTATGTAAAAGGGCTCTTGTATGAAGGAAAGAGCAATCTGTTTGATGTTGTTTCTGGTACTGATATTGCCGTAGAGTTTCGCGACCAGAATGGAGAGCGGATTGCCATGCAAACGCTGCGTACCAATGAGTTCGGCACGTTTAGCGCCAGCTTTACAGCACCTGTGGGACGGTTGACGGGTATGATGACGATACAGACATTGACCGGCTCGACTACTATTCGGGTAGAAGAATACAAGCGCCCAAGCTTCGAGGTGAAAATTAAGCCCATTACGCAGTCGTTCAAACTGGGCCAGACGGTAACTCTCTCGGCTGAAACCAAAACCTTTTCGGGGGCTGTTGTCGATGGAGCCGCAATACGCTATCGGGTGGTGCGTAAACTTCGTCCCCGCTGGGAGTGGTGGTATATGGCCCGGAACCTGAATCAAACCGAAATAGCGAATGGGTCGGCTCAAACCGATAATAAGGGTAACGTCACGATTACATTTCCGGCTACACCCGACCGGGAGCAGGCTCGGTCCACGAACCCCGTTTTTGATTTCGACGTAACCATCGACGTAACCGACCAGGCTGGCGAAACACGAACGGCTACTGAAACGCTTCACATCGGTTACTCAGCCTTACGGGCCGAATTGCGGATTCCAGCGCAGGTAGAGATCGAAAACGCAGCCCCATTTCCGCTACGGGTAACCAATCAGTCGGATCAGCCGGTTTCCGCAAAAGGCCAGCTTACGATTTATCGATTGCAACCACCTTCGCGCCTGTTGCGGAATCGGCTATGGAATCGCCCCGACCGGCAGTTGCTGAGTAAAGCCGAATTCGAAAAACTCTTCCCGAACGATCTGTTTGCCAATGAGGCCGATCCACGCACCTGGCCGAAAGGCGAAGTCGTTCAGCAACAGTTAATCACCGCTCCGGCCGATTCGCTCATTAAACCTGCCCTAAATCGGTATACGCCCGGTGAATACGTTGCTGAACTAAAACTGACCGATTCGGCCGGAGAGGTTAGTCAGGAGCAAGTCTTTTTTGCGGTTGTAAACGACAGACAGCCCGTAGCTTCAGCCCGTATCGACGATTGGGTACAGGTTCGGAAGGCAACGGCTGAACCCGGTGGCGAAGCGGTTTTCTGGATCGGGAATAGCCAGCCGGGCTGGATTTTATTAACGGTAGAAGAAAATCATCAGATTGTCCGTGAGGAATGGATCAAAACCGATGGCCGCCCCCGGCGTATTAGTTTACCCGTTACTGAGCAGCAGCGTGGCGGGTTTGCCGTTCATTTTGCCATGGTTCAGACCGGCAGGCTTTACCAGAAAACGCAACTCATAACTGTTCCGTTTACTAATAAACAACTTATCATCGAAACCCAGACGTTCCGAAACAAACTCAAGCCGGGCGAACGAGAAGAATGGACGTTGAAGGTAGGTGGGCTGGATAAGCTACCTGCCGAAGTAGTAGCTACGTTGTACGATGCTTCATTAGACGCTTTTGCTCCGCTCAACTGGCCAACGGTACTCTATCAGGTGTATAGCCCTATTTTTTCAGACTGGCAGTCGGGTGGTTTTGGCGTTCAGTCTAGCCGGAACCTAATCTATCGGTATCGTCCTGACATAGCCGTTCCGACACTGCGGTATGATCAGTTGCTGTGGCTGGCCCAGAATAATGTGATACGTATACGAGGGTATGCGCCCGGAAAGCCTATGATGGCCATGGCTAAGCGAGCTAACGCTATGGAACAGGATGCAGCAGGTGGAAGGGTAGAAGCAAAACTAGAAGAATTACATGAAGCTGTGGCGGCTGAACCTGGCCCGAATTATAAGGCCGATTCGCCAGCTAAACAACTTGAACTCATCAATCCGCGCCGGAACTTCAACGAAACAGCGTTCTTTTTCCCGCAACTCAAAACGGACGAGCAGGGGCGAGTTGTCTTGAAATTTACGATGCCCGAAGCCCTTACGCGCTGGCGGTTGCTGGCCTTTGCTCATACCAAAGACCTGAAAACGGGAACGCTGGAACGTGAAATCATTACGCAGAAAGAATTGATGATTACGGCCAATTCGCCCCGTTTCCTGCGCGAAGGCGATACCATTCAGGTGCGGGCGCGGCTAACCAATTTGTCTGATCGGCCTTTATCCGACGTTAAGGCTAACCTGCTGCTGACCAATGCACTGACGGGGGAATCATTACCTGTTCCGCAACGAATAGCTGGCGAGCAAGTGGCTATGATAGTACCCGGCCTGAGTACATCGGTGGGCTGGACGATAATTGTACCAAAGGGCCTGGAAGCCGTTACTTGCCGATTGACGGCGCAGTCAGGTACGTTTACCGATGGGGAAGAATTTACCGTTCCGGTGTTACCCAACCGTATGCTCGTGACGGATTCGCAGCCGTACTGGGTTAATGGCAAGGGAGCCAAGGCGTTCAAGCTGAAGCCTCTGACAAATCTCAACCCAGAGATACCCGTACAGCATGAGCGGCTGACTGTGGAAGTTACAAGCAATCCGAGCTGGTATGCGTTGCAATCGCTGCCCTATCTGATGGAGTATCAGTACGAGTGTGCAGAGCAGCTTTTCAGTCGATTGTATGCCAATAGCCTGGCCGCGCATATTGTGGGGAGCAAGCCGGTTTTCCGTCAGGTAATTGCTGAATGGCAAAAGAATCCACCCAAAAGCCCACTGGAAACAAACGAGGAATTAAAAGCCGTTGCGCTGGAGAACTCGCCCTGGCTGGTCAGTGCCCGGTCGGAGACTGAACGTCAGGCAAAGTTAGGTCAGTTACTGGATGCGAACCGGATGGAAAGCGAACAGCGACTGGCGTTTGACAAATTACAGCAACTGCAAACGGATAACGGCGGCCTTCGATGGTTTGGTGGCATGGAGCCGAATCTGTCAATCACCTTACATATTCTGGGTGGCTTTGGGCATTTGCAGAAATTGGGTGTCAAATTTCCCGATGACGTGCAGGCCAAACGGGTCGATATGCAGGCTCGTGCCATTCAATATGTAGATGCCGAGCTGAAAAAATGGGTAGATGAACAGCAAAAAGCTGATTCGAAGAAGGGGACGAAAGTGGTAGGAAATGGGTATTTCTCGGCTACTCAATATCTATACGCCCGGAGTTTTTACCTCGATAAACCTGTCGATAAAGCGGTACTGGCCTATCTGAAACGGCAGATTACGGAGCAGTGGCAGAAGCAAAGTTTGCAGGGGCAGGCGCTTTCGGCGATGGCGCTCTCCCGCTATGGCGATACCAAAACTGCGAATGGGATTCTAGCGTCGCTACGGGAGCGGACCCGAAAAAGTGAGGAGTTAGGGATGTACTGGCCCGACAATACCAGCGGCCTCTATTGGTATCAGACCCCGATTGAAACACAAGCTTACCTGATTGAAGCATTTGGTGAAATCAACCCAAATCAGGCTGAAATCGACGACATGAAACGCTGGCTGTTGCGGCAAAAACAAACCCAATCCTGGGAGTCGACCAAGGCAACCACCGAA